>JAEYUE010000212.1 GCA_023433655.1 Pseudomonadota bacterium
GCCTTGCCGACCACCACCCCCGAGGCGAGGATGGCGAACTCGACCGCCGTCTCCAGCGACGCCCCCGCCCCCAGCGCCAGCCCCAGCGCGGCCAGGCCGGTGTCGCCGGCCCCGGAGACGTCGAACACCTCGCGCGCCCGGCCCGGGAAATGCCTCACCGGCCCGCCGCGGCGCATCAGGCTCATGCCCTTGCCGGCCCGGGTGACAACAATGGCCTTCGCCGTCGTCGCCGCCAGCAGGGCCTTCAGCGCCGCCTCGACCTCGGCGTCGCTGTCCACCGGCAGGCCCGTCGCCGCCGCCAGTTCGCTGGCGTTGGGCTTGATCAGGTCGACCGCCCCGTAGCGGGCGAAGTCGCGGCCCTTCGGATCGACCACCACCGGCGCACCGCTGTCCTGCGCGGCCGCCAGCGCCTCGCCGATCAGCAGGTCGCTGACCACGCCCTTGGCGTAGTCTGACAGAAGAATCACGGAAGCGCCTGTGAATGCGTCGCTTTCCTCGCCCATCACTGCCGGGGCTTCCTCGTCCAGCCGGAGCAGCTGCTGGCCGGCGGCGACGAAGCGGGTCTTGACGATCGTGATCACGCCAGCGCGGCGCTCGACCGCATCCTCGACCCCCGGCTCGGCCGCGATCAGGGCGGCCAGCTCGTCGCCGGCGGCGTCCTTGCCGGCCACCGCCCCCAGCCGGGCGATCCCGCCCAGCGCCGCGACGTTGCGCGCGACGTTGCCGACCCCCCCGGGCATGGCCGTGGTCCGCCGCGTCCGCAGCACCGGAATCGGCGCCTCGGGCGAAATCCGGCTGACCTCGCCATAGACATAGCGGTCCAGCATCAGGTCGCCGACGCAGGCGACCTTCAGCCCGCGCACCCGCTCCAGCAGCGCCTGCAGTCCGCCCAGATCGAGAGTGCGTTCAGCCATGCGCCTGAGCTAGAACGAGCCAGCCTCCGGCACAACCTTTCAGCAGGCCGCCATGACCGTCCGGACCGCCGACCTCGCCGACCTCGCCCCGCTCGCCCGGCTGTGGTGGAGCGGCTGGCGCGACGGCCACGCCGCCATCCTGCCGTCCGAACTGGCCCGGCTGCGCACCCTCGACAGCTTCACCGAACGGATGGAGCGGGCCCTGCCTGAGGTCCGCGTCATCGGCCCCGTCGGCGCCCCGGTCGCCTTCCACCTGACTAAGGGCGACGAGCTCAACCAGTTCTACGTCGACGCCCCGGCGCGCGGCACGGGGGTCGCCGGCGAGCTGATGATGGACGCGGAAGCCCGCCTGCGCGCGGCAGGCGTCGAGCTGGCGTGGCTGGCCTGCGCCATCGGCAACGACCGGGCGACGCGGTTCTATGAGAAGGCCGGCTGGCGTCGCGCGGGGACCGCCGTGGTCCCGACCGAAACCTCCGGCGGCCCCTATCCGCTGGAAGTCTGGCGCTTCGAGAAGCGCCTGTCCTAGGCGGCGACCTTCGCCATCCGCGCCTTGGTCAGGTCGTCATAGGCGAGCAGCTCGGCCGCCAGCGCCTCGAACTCGTTGAGCGGCACCATGTTCGGCCCGTCCGACGGCGCATGGTCCGGATCCTGGTGGGTCTCCATGAACACCGCGTCCACGCCGACCGCCACGGCGGCGCGGGCCAGCACCGGCACGAATTCGCGCTGCCCGCCCGACGACGTCCCCTGCCCGCCCGGCTGCTGGACACTGTGGGTGGCGTCAAACACCACCGGGCAGCCGATCTCGCGCAGGATCGGCAGGGCCCGCATGTCGCTGACGAGGGTGTTGTAGCCGAAGCTGGCCCCGCGCTCGCAGGCCATGACGTTCGGATTGCCGGCGCCGACCACCTTGGCGATGACGTTCTTCATGTCCCACGGGGCCAGGAACTGGCCCTTCTTGATGTTGATCGCCTTGCCGGTCGCCGCCGCGGCGAGCAGCAGGTCGGTCTGGCGGCTCAGGAAGGCCGGGATCTGCAGCACGTCCACCGCCTGGGCCGCCTCGGCGCACTGCGCCTCGTTGTGGACGTCGGTCAGCACCGGCAGGCCGACGCTCTCGCGGATCTCGGCGAAGATCGGCAGCGAGCCCGCCAGGCCGAGTCCCCGCGCCGCATTGGCGCTGGTCCGGTTGGCCTTGTCGAAGCTTGTCTTGTAGATGATCCCGACCTTCAGCCGCTCGCCGATCTCCTTCAGGGCGTGGGCCATCTCCAGCGCGTGCTCACGGCTCTCCAGCTGGCACGGTCCGGCGATGAAGACGATGCGCTGGCCGCCGCCGATGCTGACGGGGCGCTTCAGGCCTTCGGTGATGTCGATGACGGCGTTGGGCTGGGGCACGGGGCGACCTTCTTCTGGATTCGGCGGCGAGAGCCTTTGACGCGCTTCTGCGGCGATCAGGTGGCGCCGACCGGCGCCCGACGCAAGCATCCTGCGCCGCCGGAGCCCGCGAAAGCATCCAGCCGGACCTCCCGGACGTAACAGACGCCTGTCCGTTGGGGGAAGCCGCCGATGTCCGCACTTCAGTCGCGCCGCGCGCTCATGGAACGGGGATTGACGACTGCGACGCCTCTACCCAACATCGACCCCATGACCTCGGTGACCGCCGATCGTCTGGAGGCCGCCGCCCGCGCGCCGCGCGGGTTCGGCCTGTTGCTGCGCCTGCTGGCCGCCAACTGGACCTTCGGACGGCTGACCGTGCGCCTGCCCGGCGGGGCCAGTCATCTCCTCGAAGGCAGCCGCCCGGGCCCCGCCGCCACCCTGGAGATCCGCGACTATCGCTTCGCCGGCCGCGTCCTCGCCTCCGGCGATATCGGCTTCGCCGAGGGCTACATGGCGGGGGAATGG
>JAEYUE010000228.1 GCA_023433655.1 Pseudomonadota bacterium
CGACGGCTGCGCCGGCGAGGGGCGGGCGCGGATCGCCTGGGTCAGCCCGCGGCCGGAGTTCACCCCGCCGGTGCTGTACAGCCGCGGCAGCCGCGACCGTCTGGTCTATCGCATCGAGGCCCGGCCCGAGGGAGCGGCGAGGCTGAACCCCGGCCTTCCCGTCGACGTGATCCCGCTGGAGGCGGGGGAGTGACCGAGCCCCCGGTCATCGACGTGCGCGGGATGAACAAGTCGTTCGGACACCTGCATGCGGTGAAGGACTTCGGCATCACGGTCGAGCGGGGGCGCATCTGCGGCTTCCTGGGCCCCAACGGGGCCGGGAAGACGACGACGCTGCGCATGCTGTGCGGGCTCTTGCGGCCGGACTCCGGCGAGGGGACGGTGCTGGGCTTCGACGTGCTGAAGCAGTCTCGCGAGATCAAGCGACGCGTCGGCTACATGACGCAGCGGTTCTCGCTCTACGAGGACCTGTCGATCGAGCAGAACCTGACCTTTACCGCCCGGGTGCACGAGCTGGACCGGCGGCGCGAGCGGGTGCAGGCGGCGCTGGACGGGCTGGGGCTGACGGCGCGGCGGGCGCAGCTGGCCGGGACCCTGTCGGGCGGCTGGAAGCAGCGGCTGGCGCTGGCGGCGGCGACCCTGCACGAGCCCGAGCTGCTGCTCCTCGACGAGCCGACGGCCGGGGTCGATCCGGAGGCGCGGCGCACCTTCTGGGACGAGATTCACGGCCTGGCGGCCGAAGGCATGACGGTGCTGGTCTCGACCCACTACATGGACGAGGCCGAGCGCTGTCACGAGATCGCCTACATCGCCGGCGGCCGGACGCTGGCGCGCGGCACGGCGGACGAGGTGATCGACGCCTCCGGCCTGGTCACCTTCCACGCCGAAGGGCCGGGCGCGGACCGGCTGGCGCGCGAGCTGCGCGGGACGCCGGGCGTGGAGATGGCGGCGCCGTTCGGGACCGTGCTGCACGTCTCCGGCCGCGACCGGGCGGCGCTGGAGGCGGCCATCGCGCCGTACCGCGAGCCGCCGCTGGCCTGGAGCGAGACGCGGCCGACGCTGGAGGACGTGTTCATCCAGCTGATCCACGACCGCGAGGCGGCGCAGGCGGAGGCGGCCTGATGATCTCCCTGACCCGCACCTGGGCGGTGATGGCCAAGGAGTTCGTGCAGCTGACGCGCGACCGGCTGACCTACGCCATGATCCTGGCCATGCCGATCGTGCAGCTGCTGCTGTTCGGCTACGCTATCAACGACGATCCGCGGAACCTGCCGACCGCGGTGCTGGTGCAGGACCAGGGCGGGTTCTCGCGGTCGATCCTGACCGCCTTGGACAACAGCGGCTATTTCGAGATCACGCAGACGGCGCGCAGCACCGCCGAACTGGACCGGGCGCTGGAGCGGGGCGAGGCGCAGTTCGCGGTGATCATCCCGGCCGATTTCACCCGGCGGGTGGTGCGCGGCGAGGCGGCGCAGATCCTGGTCGAGGCCGACGCTTCGGACCCGTCGGCGACGAGCGGGGCGGTGGCGGCCCTGCTGCAGCTGCCGCAGCAGGCGCTGGCCCGGGACCTGGCCGGACCGTTGGCCGGGCGGGCGTCCGGACCGCCGCCGTTCGAGGTCGTGGTTCACCGCCGCTACAATCCGGAGGCGATCACCGCCTACAACATCGTGCCCGGCCTGCTGGGCGTGATCCTGTCGATGACGCTGGTGATGATGACCTCGCTGGGCATGGCGCGCGAGCGCGAGCGGGGCACGATGGAGAGCCTGCTGGCCACGCCGGTGCAGCCGATCGAGGTCATGGTCGGCAAGCTGGCGCCCTATGTGCTCGTCGGACTGGCGCAGGCCGCGATCTTCCTTGTCATGGCGCGGGTGCTGTTCGACGTGCCGATGAGCGGCGGCTGGATCGCCCTGGTCGTCGGGCTGCTGCTGTTCATCGTCGGTTCGCTGGCGCTGGGCTTCCTGATCTCGACCGTGGCGAAGACGCAGCTGCAGGCGATGCAGATGAGCATCTTCTACATGCTGCCGTCGATCCTGCTGTCGGGCTTCATGTTCCCGTTCCGCGGCATGCCGGACTGGGCGCAGTGGCTGGGGCTGGCGATCCCGGTGACCCACTTCCTGAGAGTGGTCCGGGGATCCGTGCTCAAGGGCGTGGGAATCGAGAACGCCGGGCCGAGCCTTCTGGCGCTGCTGCTTTTCGTCCTGGCGGTGGGGACGCTGGCCATGCTCCGCTACCGGACCACGCTGGACTGACCATCACGCCGCGGGTGGAGCGCGGCCGCCGAACGTGGTTGGATAAGCCGCCACAGGAGGGGAGTCCTTGCTTGCTGGAGCTGCACTCAGCCTGACCGTCGCCCTGCTGGCCACGGTGCAAACGCCGACGGAGGTTGAGACCGGACGCTGCGAACAGGTCGATCCCGCCACCTTCGTGCTGCGGGGCCCGGTCGACGAGGCCATGGCCGACTGCGTGCGCGTCACTCTCGCTCCGACCACGACAGTGCTGGTGGTCGACAGCGGCGGCGGCGACCTCCGGCATGCGATGGATATCGCCGAGCTGCTGGAGCCGCTCAGCCTGACCGTGCGGGTGCGCGAGCGGTGCTATTCGTCCTGCGCCAACTACTTCCTGCCGCTGGCGGAACGGCTGATCGTGGAGCCCGGGGCGGCCATCGTCGTCCACGGGGGCGCGGATCCGAAATTCCTCCACGAGGAAATGACCGAGCGGCGGGAACCGAGAATCCGCGAGATCATGCGCGAGGCCGGAGTCGACCGGACCGAGGCCGAGAGGCGTTTCGAGGCGGGCGTCGAGGGCATCCGCATCCTGATCCGGCGCCAGGCCGCCTTCGCCGAAAGGCATAACGTCGGCCAGGGCTGGTTCCTGTACCGCGAACCAGGCGACCGGGACGTTGGTCGCTGGCTGACGGGCGAGCGGGGGCCGAGGCCGCATCTGTTCGGCTGGCGCTATATGCTGGTCGAGGAGCCGATGGCCCGGTCCTGCCTGCCCGACGTCGAGATCGAGCCGTTCCAGAGGCGGCTTGAGGCGGAGTTCATCGACAATCGCGAGCGCTGGACGCGCTTCCGGCGCGCGGAAGGCCTGCGCTCGCTGACGCTGGAGTGCGCGGAGCCGACCGGAGTCTAGGCCGCCAGCCCGGCCTTCTTGAGCGTCTTGTAGGCCTTGATCACCCGCTGAAGTTTGGCCTCGGCGCCGCGGTCGCCCTTGTTCAGATCGGGGTGAAAGCGCTTCAGCAGCTCATGATAGCGCGCCTTGACGGCCTTCTTGTCGGTGCGGACGTCGAGATCGAGGTCGGCGAGGGCGGCGCGCTCAAGGCGGCCGATGCGCAGATCGTCCTCGCCGTCCGGGCTGGCCTGCTCTCGCGTGCGGCGGCCGAACAGGCCGAAGCTGTCGCGCCAGCTGCCGGCGCCCTGGTTGTTGGCGCTGCCGAACTTGGCGGCGAAGGCCGCGGCCTCCCGCGTGAACTTGCCGGCCTTCATCTCCCAGGTCGGGCGGCCACCGGTCATGGCCTCGTTCTCCTGGGCGGCGCGGATCTCGCCCTCGGTCATGCCGGCGTAGAAATTCCAGCCCTTGTTGTACTCCCCGGCGTGGCGCTGACAGAAGTCGTAGAAGTCGTTCAGCCGCTCGCGCGACTTGGGCGCGCGCGCCGTGGCGGCCGCGCGGCAGTCCGGCCACTGGCAAGGCTTCTCGCCCGGCTTGAGGTGGAGCACGTCGGCCTCGGCCGCCTCCTCCTCGGGGCGGGGCGGCTTGATCCGCATGTCCTTGAAGCGCGGCTTGTATTGAAAGGCGGAAGACATCGCACGAAGTGTAGGGGCGAATTGGTCGCCAACAAGGACAAGACATGCGCGAAGGCCCGATCGCGACGAAAATTCGCGAGAAACTGACGGCGGGGCTGGCCCCGGAGCGCCTCGAGATCGAGGACGACAGCGGCCGGCACGCCGGCCACCATCACGAGGGCGGCGTCGACGGCCGGGCCGGCGGCGAGAGCCATTTCAATCTCACGGTTGTCTCGTCGGCGTTCGAGGGGCTGGGCCGGGTGCAGCGTCAGCGGACAGTCAACGCCCTGTTGCGCGAGGAACTGGCGGGGCCGGTTCATGCCCTGTCGATCCGCGCGCTGACACCCAACGAAGCCGGAGGTTGAACGGCCCTTGCCGAACGGCGTCATCGGGAAGCGTCAGCGTTCACTTCGTCTTAGAACCTTGCCCATAGCGTTCGCCGCGGGTTGCACGGGAGACGGGGCGAAATGGTCGAATCGGACGGGATCAGCAAGCCTGCCAGCGGCGAACCCGGTTCCGGCGAAGCGGCGCAGGCCCTGCGCGCCATCCTGCAGACGCAGTACCTGCGCTACCTGATCATCGCGAGCTGGGCCGTCGGCCTGCTGGCCGTCGTCGGTCCGTTCGCGTCAGCTCTCTGGTTCATCGGCACCATCGTGGCCGGCGCCCTGCGCGGCGCGGTCGAGAAGCGCATCAGCCAGCGCGTCGGCGCGGGCTGGGGCCTGATCTTCCCCGCCGTGGCCACCGCCACCACCGCCGCCTGGGCCACTGCGCCGCTGATGGCGTGGTTCTCCGGCCACCCGTTCGGGCAGCCCCTGGCCATGACGCTGCTGGTGTCCGGCTATGTGCTGGTCTTCGCCCAGCTGCGCAGCTCGCCCAAGCAGGCCGTCGTCATTTCCTCGCCCTATGGCGTCTCGGCCGCGGTGATCGCGGCGTCGCTGTGGGGCACCGACCTGTTCTGGGCCTTCATGGGGGTGGTGCCGTTCACCGCCGCCGGCCTGGTGGTGCTGGTCCTGATGACCATGCTGCGCGAGGAGCGGATCCGCGCGTTCCAGGAACACCAGGCCCATCTGATCGAGGAACTGGAGTCCGCCCGCGACCGGGCCAACGCGGCCAGCGAGGCCAAGTCCAGCTTCCTCGGCGTCATCTCGCACGAGCTGCGCACGCCGATGAACGGCGTGCTCGGCGCCGCCCAGCTGCTGGGCGCGACCCGCCTGGAGCCGACGCAGCGCGAGTACCTGTCGATCATCCGCAATTCCGGCGACAACCTGCTCAGCCTGCTCAACGACATCCTCGACATGACCAAGATCGAGGCCGGCAAGATGACCTTCGAGATCGTCGACGTGTCGGTCGAGGACCTGCACAAGCGCGTCACCGGCCCCTTCCAGGCCCAGGCCGAGGCCAAGGGTCTGAACTTCTCGGTGCGTTTCGAGGGCGAGGCGCCGGCGGTCGTGCGCGGCGATCCCCTGCGCGTCTGCCAGGTGATCCACAACCTGCTGTCCAACGCCGTGAAATTCACCGACGCCGGCGAGGTGGCCTATACGGTCCGGTCCGAGCGGCTGGGCGACGACCGCGTGCGCTTCGATTTCGCGGTCAAGGATTCCGGGGCGGGCATCTCGCCGGACGACCTCGAACGTCTGTTCCAGCCCTTCACCCAGGTCGACGCCTCCTCGACGCGCCGCTTCGGCGGCACGGGTCTGGGTCTGACCATCTCGCGGCGGATGGCCAACATCATGGGCGGCGACATCACCGTGGAGTCGACGGTCGGGGAGGGCTCGACCTTCACCTTCACCGTCGAGGCCGAGGTCGTCGAATGGAAGCTTGAGGAGGCCGCGGCGCCGATCGCCGCCGAGGTCGCGGACGGTCGCTCGCTGAACGTGCTGGTGGTCGAGGACCACCCGGTCAACCGCATGATCCTGGAAGCGTGGATGAGCTCCGCCGGGCATACCTCCTCGACCGCCGAGAACGGCCAGATCGCCGTCGAGATGGGCGCCGCCCAGCGGTTCGACCTGATCGTCATGGATGTGAATATGCCGGTTATGGACGGCCTGACGGCGACCCGCGAGATCCGCGCCGGCGGCGGGGTCAACGCCGAGACCCCGATCGTCGTCCTCTCCGCTTCGGCCCGGACGGAAGACCACGAGGCGGGCCTCGACGCGGGCGCCGACGCCTATCTGAACAAGCCCATCGACTTCGCCGCGCTCGCGATGGTGATGAACCAGGTCGGTTCGGGGCGGGCCGCGCTTCGGGCCTTGGTGGACAGCGGCCTCAAGGCCGAGGCCGCCTGACCGGCTCCCTGGAAAACGTTCGAAAGCGGGCGGCGAGGTGAATGCGAGGTGAGCGCGGCCGTTCAGGCCGGGCTCAAGCGCCAGGCTGCAGGGTGCGGGCAAGTCGAAATCCTTCGGCCGCATCCGGAGCAAGCCCCATGAAGAAGTTCGTCACCGCCGCCGTCGCCGCAACCATCGCGCTGGGCTCGGTCGGCATGGCCACAGCCGCCGAAGCGCAATCGCGCGGCGACCGCTACGAGCAGCGCCAGGACCGCCGCGAATGGCGCCAGGAGCGTCGCGAAGACCGCCGCGAACTGCGGCAGGACCGGCGCGAGGCTCGACGCGAGGCCCGCCAGCAGCAGCGCGCATACGCCCGCTGGCAGCAGGCCCAGCGCCGCTACAATGCGCCTCGCTATGTCGCCCCGCGTGGCTATCAGTACCGCCAGTGGTCGTACGGCCAGGCCATGCCCTACGCCTACCGCAGCGGCGGCTATGTCGTGAACGACTACGCCCGGTACGGCCTGTCCCGTCCGCCGCACGGCTACCAGTACGTGCGCAGCGGCAATGACGTGGTCCTCGCCGCCATCGCCGGCGGTCTGATCACCGCTGTCATCGCGGGCCTGTTCAACTAGACCCCGCTGTCGCCGACGACGCCCCGGAAGGAGACTTCCGGGGCGTTTTCGCGTTTGAAAGGCGGATGCGCGCCTTCGCCGAACTGCTGGACCGCCTGTCGCTGACGGCCTCGCGCAATGCGAAGCTGGTGCTGGTGCGCGACTATCTGCGCGTCACGCCGGACCCGGATCGCGGCTGGGCGCTGGCGGCCCTGACCGGTGATCTGAGCTTTCACGCCGCCAAGCCGGCGATGATCCGCAAGGCGGTCGAGGCCAGAATCGACCCGGTGCTGTTCGGCTGGTCGCACGACTATGTCGGCGACCTGGCCGAGACGGTGGCGTTGATCTGGCCGCGCCATCCGGACCATCGCCCCAACCGAGAGCCGGAACTGGGCGAGGTCGTCGACGCGCTCCGCACGGCGGGCCGGAGCGAGGTACCCGGCCTGCTTGAAGGCTGGCTGGATGCGCTGGAGCCCAAGGCGCGGTGGGCGCTGCTGAAGCTGATGACCGGCGGGCTGAGGGTCGGCCTGTCGGCCCGGCTGGCCCGGACCGCCGCCGCCATGATGCGGCCGGCCGAGATCAGCGAGCCGCCAGATCCCGAAGGCGGCGAGGCGGCGACGCGGCTGGATCCGATCGATGTGTCCGACATCGAGGAGATATGGCACGCGCTGACGCCCCCCTACGCCGACCTGTTCGCCTGGCTGGAAGGGCATGGCGACCGGCCGGACGCCGAGGCCCCGGGCCGTTTCCGGCCGGTGATGCTGGCCACGGCCATCGACGAGGCGGTGGATTTCCCCAAGCTTGATCCTGCCGACTACGCCGCGGAGTGGAAATGGGACGGCATCCGCGTGCAGGCCGTCCGCGAGGGCGGCCTGGCGCGTCTCTATTCGCGCACCGGTGATGAAATCTCCGGCGCCTTCCCCGACGTCATGGCGGGGCTCGCCTTCGAGGGGGCCGTGGACGGCGAACTGGTGGTCTGGCGTGACGGTGCGGTCGCACCATTCGGCGATCTGCAGCAGCGGCTCAACCGCAAGACGGTGGACGCGAAACTCATGGCCGCCTTCCCGGCGGCCATCGTGGCCTATGACCTGCTTGCGGAGGCGGGCGAGGACCTGCGGTCGCTCCCGCTGGATCAGCGGCGGGCGCGGCTGGAAGCGCTGGTCGCAAGGGGCGGCGATCGGCTGCACCTGTCGCCGGTCGTGCCCTATGCAGGATGGAACGAGCTGGCGGCCCTGCGCGCCGACCCGCCGGTGGGCGCCGCGGCCGAAGGCCTGATGCTGAAGCGTTGGGACAGCCCCTACGTCGCCGGCCGGCCCAAAGGACCCTGGTTCAAATGGAAGCGCGACCCCCACGTCATCGACGCGGTTCTGATGTACGCCCAGCGCGGGCACGGCAAGCGATCCAGCTTCTACTCGGACTACACCTTCGGGGTCTGGACGGAGGAGGGGGCCCTGACGCCGGTCGGCAAGGCCTATTTCGGGTTCACAGACGCCGAGCTGAAGCAGCTCGACAAGTTCGTCCGCGACCACACGGTCGAGCGGTTCGGGCCGGTGCGGTCGGTACGGGCGGAGCGCGACTTCGGACTGGTGCTGGAGATCGCCTTCGAGGGACTCAACCGCTCAAGCCGGCACAAGTCCGGGGTGGCCATGCGCTTCCCGCGCATCAGCCGCATCCGCTGGGACAAGCCTGCGCGCGAGGCCAGCACCCTGGATGACGTCATGGACCTGCTCGACGCCCTTGAGGGCGGCGGCGGACGGATCGCCGCCGGCCCGGCGTGAAATTCCGCGCGGGCGGGCTTCCAAATCGGGGCGGGAGCGTTAGACCCGGCCCATGCTCTCGTTACCGCCTTCGCTGAACGACGCCGTGGCCGCGACCCGCGAAACCGTCAGCCTCGACGCCGCCGTTCTGGCCAAGGCGACCGACATGGCCGGCGACCTCGCGGTCAATCTGACCATCGCCCTGGTCATCCTCGCCGCCACCGTCATCGGCGCGAAGTGGGCGGCGCGCCTGACTCGGCGGGCGCTCTCCCGGGTGCGGGGCTTCCGCCATGACCCCACGGTGCTCAGCTTCGTCGTGCAGGTGGTGCGCGTCGTCGTCTACATCGTCGGCTTCATCGCCGTTCTGCAGCGCCTCGGGGTGCAGACCACCTCGATCATCGCCGTGCTTGGGGCCGCCTCGCTGGCCGTCGGTCTGGCGCTGCAAGGGACCCTTTCGAACGTCGCCGCCGGCGTCCTCCTGCTGGTCCTGCGACCCTACAAGGTCGGCGACGTGATCGACGTCGGCGGGGCCTCCGGCACGGTGCAACGTCTCGATCTGTTCACCACCCAGATGTCGAACGCCAACAATCACAAGATCGTCGTGCCGAACTCTCGCGTGCTGAACGAGGTCATCGTCAATCTGACCGGTCAGAGGACGCGGCGGATCGAAATCCTGTTCACCGTCGGCTACGGCGAGGATCTGACCCAGGCGCGGCGGGTGCTGGCGGAGGTCGCCGGGGCTCACGAAAAGGTGCTGGATGATCCGGCCCCGTGGACCGGCGTGACCGGCCTTTTGGACAGCGCGGTGCAGGTCACCCTGCATGCATGGGTCAAGGTGGACGACTGGTGGCAGACCCAGGCCGACCTGATGCAGACCGGCAAGGAGGCGCTGGACGCCGCGGGGATCGAGATTCCCTTCCCGCATCAGGTGGCGGTGCCCTACGGGGACGAGGATGTTCTGCCGGTCGTCACGGTGCGGACGGTCGAGGACAAGGCCCGGGATGGCGACACTCCCGGCGACAGGGAGGCCTGAGGCGTGCGCTACGATTTCGGATCGGACAACACCGCGGGCATGGCTCCGGCCGCCCTGCAGGCGCTGGTCGAGGCCAATGACGGCTATGCGCGGGCCTACGGCGCCGACGACGTCACCGCCCGCGCCGCCGACCAGATCCGCCGGCGTCTGGATGCGGACGCCGAGATCCGCTTCGTCTTCTCGGGCACGGCGGCCAACGCCATCGCCCTGTCGATGCTGGCCTGGCCGCACGAGGCGGTGCTGGCCCACCACGCGGCCCACGTCTGCACCGACGAGACCGGCGCGCCCGGCTTCTTCGGCTCGGGCGTCGGCCTGATCGGCCTGCCCGGCTTCTCGGGCAAGATCGATCCCGTGGCGCTGAACGCCGCCCTGGCCGAGCCGGAGGTGGGGCACCGCCAGCCGCCGGCCGCCCTCAGCCTGACCCAGTCGACCGAATACGGCACGGTCTACAGCGAGGAGGAGCTGCGCCACCTGATCGAGCCGGCGAAGCTGAAGGGCTATGGCGTGCACATGGACGGAGCGCGGCTGGCCAATGCGGCGGCGGCCGGTTTCGATCTGACGAACATCGCCCGACTGGGCGTCGATGTGCTGGTGTTCGGCGGCGCCAAGGCGGGCGCCAACTGCACCGAGGCCATCGTCATGTTCGACCGCTCGCTGGCCCGGCGGATCGACAACCGGCTCAAGCAGGCGGGCCAGACCGCCTCCAAGGCCCGCTACCTCGCGGCGCCCTTCCTCGGCCTGCTGGAGAGCGGCGCCTGGGAGACGGGAGCGGCGCACGCCAATCTGATGGCCCAGCTCCTCGCCGACGGCTTCGAGACCGCCTCGCCCTTCGCCCTGGCCCACCCGGTCGAGGCCAACGCCGTGTTCGTGCGCATGCCGCCGGACGCCCACCGGCGGCTCAACGAGGCGGGCTGGGCCTGCTACCGTTTCGACGACGGTTCGGTGCGTTTCGTCTGCTCGTGGGCGACCACCGAGGCGGCCGTCGACGAACTGCTGGAGGTCGTACGAGGGCTTTGACGGCAAGCTTCGCCGTAGGATAGTGGGCGGCGATGACCAAGCCCCCGAAGGCCCCCTCCAAGCCGACGCCCGACAAGGTTCTCCGCGCCGCCTACCGGGCCGTGGAGGCCCAGCCGGTCCCCGACGCCCTCACCGATCATGTGAACCGTCTGGCGGAGGGCGTCCGCCGGCCCGACCGCCGATCGTGACGCTCAGGCCGCGCCGCGCGGCATGTCCATGGCCTCGGCCAGCCGGTTGCGGGCGCGATTGACCCGGCTCTTGATGGTGCCAAGGGCGCAGCCGGCGATCTCGGCGGCCTCCTCGTAGGACAGGCCCGCGGCCCCGACCATGACGATGGCCTCGCGATGCTCGGGCGGCAGGTCGTCGAGGGCCAGGCGCAGGGCGCTCAGCTCGACGGTCCATTCCTGGCTGCCCTCGGCGGTCAGGCGGGCGGCGTGGTGGCCATCCTCGTCGGCGACCTCGCGGCTGCGCTTGGCCACCGCCGAGTACCAGGAATTCCGGAGGATGGTGAACAGCCACGCCCGGAGATTGGTGCCGGGCTCGAAGCGGTCGCGGTAGGTCCAGGCCTTGGTCAGCGTCTCCTGGACCAGGTCGTCGGCGTCGGCCGCGTTGCGGGCCAGCGACCAGGCGAAGGCGCGCAGGGAAGGGATCTGCGTGGTGACAGCCTCGCGCCAGTCGCCGCTCCGGGCGATGCCGCCGGCGGCGGCGGTATCGGACGGGTCACCGCCCTCGGATGACGCGCTGGGCAGCGGCATGCGGACAAGCTCTCGATACGCGGAATGTCGCCGAGATTCAGCGACGTGTGGTCTGAACGCCCGCTCGACGCGACCGTTCCGCTGGACAACGGGGCTTCTGCCGTGGAACAAAAAGGGACCGCGACCGTTGACGACATCCGCCGCAGCCGACGGACAGGGGATCACGATGAGCGCATCCATCCCGCAATCGACGGGCGCCCCGGCGGTGCTCGACGAGTTCCGACGGGTCCGCTCGGCCATGCCGGCCCTGGCCTGGGGCTTGAGCCCCGAGGACCTCGCGGCGCAATCGATGCCCGACTGCAGCCCGGGGAAATGGCACCTCGCCCACACCAGCTGGTTCTTCGAGGCCATGATCCTGGCGGCGCAGCCGGACTACCGCGCCGTCGATCCCCGCTACCAGACCCTGTTCAACAGCTATTACGAGGCGCTGGGCGGGCGGGTCGCGCGGGGGGAGCGCGGGTTGATGACGCGCCCGTCGCTCGACGAGGTGCTGGCCTATCGCCGGGAGATCGACCGGCGGATGGAGGCGTGGCTGGCCGGGGGCGCGCCGGACGACCGGCAGGCCTATCTGCTCACCCTCGGCCTGCACCACGACCAGCAGCATCAGGAGCTGTTCCTGATGGACCTGCTGAACCTGATGGCCCGTTCGCCGCTGGATCCGGCGGCCTATGAGGTGGAGCCGCGCCGCGCGCCGCCCCAGGCCAGCCGCGGGGGCTTCACCCGCTTCGAGGGCGGGCTGGCGTGGATCGGGCACGACGGCGGCGGCTTCGCCTTCGACAATGAGGGTCCCGCCCACCGCCAGTGGCTGGAGCCCTACGCCCTCGATCATGACCTGGTCTGCAACGCCGACTGGATCGCCTTCATCGAGGACGACGGCTACGCCCGCCCCGAGCTGTGGCTGTCCGACGGCTGGGCGACGGCGCGGGCGGAAGGCTGGCTCGCCCCGCTGTACTGGCGCCGGGACGAGGCGGGCTGGACGACCATGACCCTGGCTGGGCGATGCCCCGTCGATCCGGCCGCGCCGGTGCGCCACGTCAGCTTCTACGAGGCCGACGCCTACGCCCGCTGGGCCGGCCGCCGGCTGCCGACAGAGGCGGAATGGGAGCACGCCGTGCGCTGCCGCCCGGAGGTGTTCACCAACGCCTTCGGCGAGGTCTGGCAGTGGACCTCGAGCGCCTACACCCCATATCGGGGCTTCAGGCCGACCGAAGGGACCGCGTCTGAGTACAACGGCAAGTTCATGGCCAACCAGATGGTGCTGCGCGGATCTTCCTGGGCGACGCCGGAGGGCCATGCCCGGGCCAGCTACCGGAACTTCTTCTATCCGCACCAGAGGTGGGCGTTCATGGGACTGAGACTGGCCAGCGACCTTCCCGCCGCTTCTGCGCGCGCCGCCGGCGAGGGCGAGACCGCGCGCTTCCGGCGCGACCTGCTGGCCGGCCTCGCCCGCTCGCCGAAGGTCGCTTCTCCGAAATGGTTCTACGACGCCGAGGGCTCGCGGCTGTTCGAGGAGATTACGCGCCTGCCCGAATACTATCCGACCCGGCAGGAGGCGGCGCTGCTGCGCGCCGTCGCCCCGGTCTGGGCGCGGCGGTTCGGGCCGGGCGCGACGCTGGTGGAGTACGGCTCCGGCGCCAGCGAGAAGACCCGCATCGTCCTCGACGCTGCGCCGGACCTCGCGGCCTATGTGCCCATCGACATCAGCGCCGACGCCCTGGGCGCGGCGGCCCGCCGTATCGACGCCGGCTATCCGGGGCTGAAGGTCGCGCCGCTGGTCGGCGACTTCCTGCATCTGGCGGCGCTCCCGGAAGGGCTGGGCGACGGCCGGCGCGTCGGCTTCTTTCCCGGCTCGACGATCGGCAACCTTGAGCCGGCCGAGGCGATCGCCTTCCTGACGGCGGCGCGGCGTCAGCTGGGCGAGGGCGCCCTGTTCATTCTCGGCGTCGACCTCGTCAAGGCGCCCGAGGTCCTGATCGCCGCCTATGATGACGCCGCGGGCGTGACGGCGGCGTTCAACCGGAATCTCCTTGTCCGCGCCAACCGGGAACTGAGCGCCGGTTTCGACGCCGACGCCTTCGCCCATCGTGCAGTGTGGAACGCAGCGGACTCGCGCGTTGAGATGCACCTCGAGGCGACGCGCGACATGGAGGTCGACATCGACGGCCGGCGCATCGCCTTCCGCAAGGGCGAGACCATCCATACGGAGAACTCGCGCAAATTCACCGAGGACTCGATCCGCGACCTCGCCGCCGCCTCCGGCTGGCAGGTCGCGGCCTTCGAAGCCGGGCCCGCGCCCTCGGTGGCGCTGGCGCTGCTCAAGGCCTGAAACGCGAAAGGGCGGCGCCGGGGCGCCGCCCTTCGTCACGTGCCGGGCCGAGGGGCTATTCGCTCGCCCGAGGCTCCTTGTTGCGGGAGCCGTGCGAGGCCTCGCCGCCCTTGCGTCCGGCCTGCGCCGCCAGACTCCGATCCTGGGAGAAGCTGCGCTTTTCGCTGGGCACGCTGGCCCCGCCCTTGCGAGCGATCTCGCGCTGGCGCTCGGGGTCCATCGAAGCAAAGCCCCGCTTGGAGACGCCGGAGGCGCGGGTGGGCTGACCTAGAGCCATTTCAGTGTCCTTTCGTGCCGACGGTCGAGGTTGCTGAAATGAACCCCCGCGCCCCCGTCGGGTTCCGGCGCCGCCCTCACAGAAACGCGAGCGAATCAGGGAGGTTGACGAACGTCATTCGGTCGCGCGGCCATAGGGACGGGAGTCGCCCTCGCCGCCGCCGCCCGGCTCGGGCGGGGGGACTTCGTCAGGGACGGCGGCCGGGTCGATGTCGGGGGCGGGTCCGCCCGGCTGCGGGATGTCCGGCTGCGGCGTGCCGGGCGGGGTCGGTTCGATATAGGTCATGGCGCTCTCCTTCATGGACAGAACGCCCGGTTGCTCGCGGCCGTTTCATCACGATTCAGATCGGCGGCCGGGGCGCCGGAACTCCGGCCGCGCGCGCGGATTGAACAGCCTGATTTCACCGCAGGAGCGCGCCATGACAGAGACCTACGCCGGCCCGACCACGCCCGAGGACATCGACGACGAAGTGTCCGTCGAACAGGCGCGTCTCGATGCGGAGGCGGACGCCATCCTGCTGGAGGGCGAGGCGCGGGCCTTCGGCCCCCGGCCGATACACGAAGCGGTGCGGGAGGACGCCCTCGCGGCCCGCGACTGGAGCCGCAGCCGCGCCGAGCGCCTGCGCCGGGCGGTCGAGGACGAACCCATGAAGGCGACCCTGTACGCCCTCGGTATCGGTCTGGTGATCGGTCTGCTGATCGGCCGCTAGGATCAGGACGGACCGGTTGCGGGCCGGGCGATCGGGGCCCGCCGCATGGCCTCGTCCGAGACGAATGGATTGCTTCGACGCTCGGCGCCGAAGGTTGAGCTTGGTCCGTGACCAGGCACGAAGGTCACGTCGTCCCCCAGCGGCCAGAGCTTCGTCGTGATGGCGTGAAGCAGCGACGCGTGGTCGCCGCGCGGGAAGTCCGTGCGTCCGATCGAGCCCTGGAACAACACGTCGCCGACCTGGGCGAAGCGGGCGGCGCGGTTGAAGAACACTACATGGCCGGGCGTGTGGCCGGGGCAGTGCAGGACCTCCCATTGCGTCTCGCCCAAAGTCAGGCGGTCGCCGTCCGCCAGCCAGCGGGTCGGGGTGAACGACCGGGCGCCGGGCAGGCCGTACATCTGCCCCTGGGCCGGAATGCCGTCGATCCAGAACTGGTCGTCCGGGTGGGGACCGATGATGTCGAGGCCGGTCTTCTCCTGCATCTCGGCGGCGCCGCCGGCGTGGTCGAGATGGCCGTGGGTGATCCAGATGGCCTCCAGCGTCAGCCCCTGCTTCGCCACGGCGGCCAGCAGGGCGTCGACCGAGGCGCCCGGATCGATGATGGCCGCCTTCATCGTCTTGCGACACCAGACGAGGGTGCAGTTCTGCTGCAGCGGCGTGACCGGGAAGACGGCGACGCCGATGGGGGGAGGGGATGGGTCCATGGCCCCGTGATACCCGCTGCGGCGCGCCGCCGGAACCCGATCCCTGCGGGTTCAGATTGACCTTTCGGGCGGTCATCGACATAAGGGCGGGCTTCAAAGGCGCCGCCTCCCCGGGGCGGCCCTTCTGCTTTTCCCACACCGCGCGCGTCAGCCCTTTGGACGCCGCCCCAGAGCGTCAGAATTCCGACCATGCAAGTCGTCGAAAAGTCCTCCGAAGGCCTCAGCCGCGTGATCGCGGTGACCATTCCGGCCGCCGAGCTGAACCAGAAGCTGGACGCGAAGCTCAAGGAGGTCGCGCCGCAGATGAAGCTCAAGGGCTTCCGTCCCGGCAAGGTGCCGACCTCGCACGTGAAGAAGACCTTCGGCCGCGACCTGATGGGCGAGATCGTCAACGAGGCGCTGAACACCTCCAGCCAGAAGGCGCTGGACGAGGCCAAGGTGCGCCCCGCCGCCCCGGCCGAGATGAAGCTGGTCTCCGACATGGACAAGGTCATCAAGGGCGAGGACGACCTGGCCTATGAAATGTCCCTCGAGGTGATGCCGGAGTTCACCCCGGTCGACGTCAAGAAGCTGAAGCTGAACCGTCCGACCTACGAGGCCAGCGACGCCGACCTCGACGAGGCGCTTAAGGAACTGGCCGGTCAGGCCAAGACCTACGAGGACAAGAAGGGCAAGACGGTCAAGGCCGCCGACGGCGACCAGCTGACCATCGACTTCGTCGGCAAGATCGACGGCGAGGCCTTTGAGGGCGGCTCGGCCGAGGACGCCCAGCTGGTGATCGGCTCGGGCCGCTTCATCCCGGGCTTCGAGGAGCAGCTGAAGGGCGCCAAGGTCGGCGAGGAGAAGGTCCTCAACGTGACCTTCCCCGAGGACTATCAGGCCGCCCACCTGGCCGGTAAGGCCGCGACCTTCGATGTCACCGTCAAGGCCATCAAGGCCGAGGCCGAAGCGACCATCGACGACGAGTTCGCCAAGCGCATCGGCCTCGACTCGCTGGACAAGCTCAAGGAGCTGCTGCGCGACAACCTGAACCAGCAGTACAAGGGCGCCGCCCGCTTCAAGCTGAAGCGCGCCCTGCTCGACGAGCTGGACAAGGCCCACGACTTCGACCTGCCGCCCAAGATGGTCGACGCCGAGTTCGACGGCATCTGGGGTCAGGTCCAGGCCGACAAGGAAGCCGGACGCCTGCCGGAAGAGGACGCCAAGAAGTCCGAGAAGAAGCTCAAGGAAGAATACCGCAAGATCGCCGAGCGCCGCGTGCGCCTGGGTCTGGTGCTGGCCGAGATCGGCCGCGCCAACAATGTCCAGGTCACCGACCAGGAGCTGAACAACGCCATCATGAACGAGGCCCGCAACTATCCGGGTCAGGAGCGTCAGGTGCTGGACTTCTATCGCCAGAACCCCAACGCCGCCGCCCAGATGCGCGCCCCGATCTACGAGGAGAAGGTCTGCGACCTGATCTTCGACCAGGCCAAGGTGACCGACTCCCCGATCACCAAGGAAGAGCTGCTCAAGGAAGACGACGAGCTTTGAACACGCTCTGACCTGCCCTATGCTCGCATGGGTAGTGTGAGGGCGGGGTCATGGAGTACGTGTCGATGGCGATGGCGGCCATTCTCGCGGCCGCCGGTGGGGCAGGGCCGCAGGATGCCGTCTCGCAACTCCCCGACGTCGAGGTGCGCGCCGCGCCTCTCTCGATGGAGACGGCTGAGACCTTTGTCGATGAGGTCTCCACTCGACCTTGGGGCGCGCTCACCCTGGCGCGCTGGGAGGCGCCGGTTTGCCCTGAGGTGCTCAATCTCGAAGGCGACAAGCCGGGCTTTATTCTGTGGCGTATCCGGCTGCGGGCGGCGCAGGCAGGTGCGCCCGTCGGCCAGGTCGGCTGCCGGCCGAACGTGTCGATCTTCATGACGGCCGACGGCGCAGCCACCGCGACCGCCCTTATCGACCATGCGCCGAAATCCTTCCGGGCCTCGCGTAGCGGGACCCAGCGTAGCCGGGCGGCGCTGCGTCGGTTCCGGGAGACGGACGCCCCGGTGCGCTGGTGGCACGTTTCCGGCCTCTACGACACGCATCACCGTGCCTTTGTGAATACCTCCGGTTCTCTGCCGGGTGCGATCAACTCGGACAGCTCCATCTATTTCAACCAGAACCGCCGGCAGGCGTTTCTCAACGCCATCGTCATCGTCGATGTCAGCCAGCTGGAGTCGGTTCAACTCGGCGCCTTGGCGGATTTCCTCGCTTTCGTGATTCTGGCGGAGGTCGAGCCCGAGCGACCGCGATTGCCCGTTCCGTCGATCTTGAACCTCTGGAGAAACGGCAGTGACGTCGAAGACCTGACACCTTGGGACACCGGTTATCTCGCGGGCCTGTATTCCGCGAATGTCCGCGTGAGCGGATCCGGCACGGCCGTCGAAACCGGTTATCAGAAGACGGAGATCGCCCGCACCGTGCTCGGCGCGGTGCGTGAGGCTCCGGAATGCCAGGCGGGGTGTCCGGGCTCGGATTGACCATACGCCGCGAGGGCCTCCGCGCGGGATTGGTGGTGTCGCTTCTCGCATTGCGTGTCCGATGATATGCTTGGCCGAGGCGGGAGGTCGTCCGGGAGGCGTGAAATGTCGACCGTCGCAATGCTGGCCGCCGCGGCCTTCATGCAGCAGCCGGCGCAGGCCGCGCCACAGGATCCGCCGCCGGTGGCTCTGGAGGACGTGGTCGTCGAGGCGCGCCGTCTGGAGGAACTGACCCGCGAGTTCGTCGACGAGGTCTCGGCGCCGGCCCGGCGGCGCGGGCTGGCGCGCTGGCGCAGCGGGGTGTGCGTCGGCGTCACGGGCATCCGGCAGGACATCGCCCAGGCCCTTGCCGATCACGTCTCGCGGGTCGCTCTCGAATACGGTCTGCGCCCTGGCGATCCCGGCTGCACCGCCAATGTCCTGATCGTCTTCGCCGAGGACGGTCGGGCCCTCGCCGACGAGATGGTCGAACGTCGCCGTCGCGTCTTCCGTCTGGGCGTGGGCGGGCTCGATCGCGGCAATGTCGCCCTGGCGGACTTCCGCGAGTCCGACCGTCCGGTGCGCTGGTGGCACGTCAGCGTTCCGATCAACGCCGAGACCGGCACGATCGCCATCCGCATGCCCGGCGATGATCCCGACAAGGTCCCGCGCGTCAAGAACGAGGGGCTTGTGAACCGCGGCCGGCTCATCCGTGACGAACTCAACAAGGTGATCATCGTCGTCGACGGGACCCAGGTCGCCGGCGTGGGCCTGCCGCAGCTGGGCGACTATCTGTCGATGGTGGCCCTGGCCCAGGTGGACCCGGAGGGCGAGACCAGCGGCTTCGCCACCATCCTCAACCTGTTCGACGACCCGGACGGCAGCCCCGGCCTGACCGGTTGGGACCGCGCCTACTTGGAAGGCCTGTACAGCAACTGGCCGTGGCGGGTCCGCGCCAACGACCAGACCTTTCAGGTGCTGCGCAACCTGCGCGAGGCCAGGCGGGCCGACGGCGGCGGCGTCCTGTAAGTCGCCGACGCCGGCCCGGGAGTCCGGGGGGCGGAGGGTTGCATCCGCTCGGGGCGGCGTCCGCCTTGCATCCTTCGCCGCGCAACGCGATATCCTGTCCCAAGGGCGCGCGACCGGTGAGTCGCGGCCGCAGCATCCCGAGAAGGCCTGAATGCGCGATCCGATCGAACTGATGAACATGAACCTCGTCCCCATGGTGGTGGAGCAGTCCAGCCGGGGCGAGCGGGCCTTCGACATCTTCTCGCGCCTGCTGCGCG
>JAEYUE010000105.1 GCA_023433655.1 Pseudomonadota bacterium
TACATGGACCTGTGGGCCTCGACCGCCCGCATCGCCGCCGGCGAGGCCCCCGCGCCCGAGCCGTCGAAGGACAAGCGCTTCCGGGATCCCGCCTGGACCGAGAACCCCCTGTTCGACGTCATGCGCCGCTCCTACCTGACCACGGCCGACTGGATGAACGGCCTCGTCGCCTCGGTCGAGGACGTCGACCCGCGCACCAAACGCCGGGCCGAGTTCTTCACCAGGCTGCTGACCGACGCCTTCTCGCCCTCCAACTTCCTCGCCTCCAACCCCGCCGCCCTGAAGGCCCTGGCCGAGACCAGCGGCGAATCGCTGGTCAAGGGGATGCAGAATTTCGCCGCCGACCTCGAGCGCGGCGCCGGCAAGCTGAAGATCAGCCAGGCCGACTACGGCCGCTTCGAGGTGGGCGTGAACGTCGCCACCGCCCCCGGCCAGGTGGTCTGGCGCGACGAGCTGTTCGAACTGATCCAGTACGACGCCGCCACCGACAGGCAGCGCGCCATCCCGCTGCTGATCTTCCCGCCGTGGATCAACAAATTCTACATCCTCGACCTGCAGCCCGGGAACTCGATGATCCGCTGGCTGTCGGCCCAGGGCTTTACCGTCTTCGTCTGCTCCTGGATCAATCCGGACGCCGACAAGGCCGGCTTCGGCTTCGACGATTATCTGCAGAAGGGCGTCTACCGCGCCGTCGAGAAGGCGCTGGAGCAGGCGCAGTCCGACCGCCTCAACGCCGTCGGCTACTGCATCGGCGGCACCCTTATGGGCGCGGCCCTGGCCCACATGGCCGCCCGCGGCGACGACCGCGTCAACGCCTGCACCTTCTTCGCCGCCCAGCACGACTTCGCCGAGGCCGGCGACCTGCTGCTGTTCACCGACGACCACTGGCTGAAGGAGATCGAGCAGCAGATGGACGCCGCCGGCGGCGTCCTGCCCGGCGCGGCCATGGCCGACACCTTCAATGCGCTCCGCGCCAACGACCTGATCTGGTCCTTCTTCGTCAGCAACTACCTGATGGGCCAGGACCCGCCCGCCTTCGACCTGCTGTTCTGGAACGCCGACCAGACCCGCATGCCGAAGAAGCTGCACCTCGACTACCTGCGCTCGATGTACGGCCGGAACGCCCTCAGCCAGGGCCAATTCGAGATCGGCGGCGTCAAGGCCGACCTGTCGAAGGTCCGCATCCCCCTCTACTTCCAGGCCAGCCGCGAGGACCACATCGCGCCGATGAACTCGGTCTACCGCTCGGCCCGCGCCTTCCGGAACGCGGAGGTGACCCTGACCCTGGCCGGCTCCGGTCACATCGCCGGCGTGGTCAATCCGCCCGCCGCCAACAAATACCAGCACTGGACCAATCCGGACCTGCCCGAGACCCTTGAGGCCTGGCAGGCCGGGGCCGAACAGCACCCCGGCAGCTGGTGGAACCACTGGGCCGACTGGCTGCACGCGCGCTCCGGCGACTGGGTTCCGGCGCGGAATCCGTCCAAGGGTCCGCTGAAGCCCATCGAGCCGGCCCCCGGCTCCTATGTGAAGGTCAGGTCGTGAACCGCAACGTCAACCTCCTGCTGGCCGTCGTCAGCCTCCTCGCCCTGTTCCTCGTCACCCTCAGCGCCATCTCGACGGCCGCGCCCGAACGCGCCCCGATCTATCTCGCCGCCGCCCTGTTCAGCGCCCTCGGCTTCATGCTGCTCAACGGCCTGTGGATGCACAGCCGCAAGCGCAGGCCCAAGCCGCTGATCGACCGCCACGCCCCGGCCACCCTGGTGATGGCGATGTTCTTTCCGCTGGTCATCATCCTGTCGGCCGCCCTGCCGCTGATCGCGCCCGGCGGCGACTATGGCCTGATGCTGATCATGGCCGGAGTCTGGACCGGCCTGACCCTGCAGAGCGCCCGCGCCGTCCTCAGGCCGGAATGAATTTCAGCGCCGCGCCATTGTTGCAGTAGCGCTTTCCGGTCGGCCGGGGCCCGTCGTCGAACACATGCCCCTGATGCCCCAGGCAGCGGGCGCAGTGGTATTCCGTGCGCGGCAGGCCGATAGCGAAATCGGTCTTGGTTCCGATGTTGGCCGCGATCACCCGGTAAAAGCTCGGCCATCCCGTGCCGCTGTCGTACTTCCATTCCGACCGGAACAGCGGCAGGTCGCAGCCGCGGCAGACGAAGGTCCCGCGCCGATGCTCGTCGTTCAGCGGGCTGGTGAACGGCCGCTCGGTCGCCTCGTGGCGCAGCACGTCATAGCTCAGTCCCGGCAGCCGCGCCCGCCACTGCGCGTCGGTCAGCCGCCGGAACGGCGAGTCGGCGTACCGCGCCGCCTGCGCATCCGCCGGCCCCGGCGAACACGCGCCCAGCCCGGCCGCGCCGGCGGTCAGCAACAGATGGCGACGGGACAGGGCCTGGGTCATGACCCTGATACGTCGGGATGAAGCCGGCGGTTTCAACCTTCCTTGCTTTCGTCATCCTCCGGCAAGCGGCGCAGCCGCGCAGACCGGGGGACCCAGCGGCGCCGAAGGCGATCTGTTCAGGCAGGCTGTCGTGGGCTGCGGCGCTCCCGACAGCTTCGCGCTCGCGCGCGCCGCTGGGTCCCCCGGTTCCGCGCTTCGCGCGGCCCGGAGGATGACGAAAGCTCAACTCACGAGAGCCCCGCCCCCTCGTCCAGCCCCAGCATCAGATTGAGGTTCTGCACCGCCGCCCCCGACGCCCCCTTGCCGAGGTTGTCCAGCAGCGCCACCAGCCGAGCCTGCTCCCCCGCCCGGTCGCCGAACACGTGCAGACGCATGCGATTGGTGCCGTTCAGCCCTTCCGGATCGATCCCCGTCATGGCCTCGGTTTCCTCCAGGGCGGCCACCTCGACAAAGCGCGCCCCGGCATAGGCCTCGACCAGCGCCCCGTGCACCACCTCGATCGACGGCGACGACGGCAACGCCCCCAGATGCAGCGGGACCTCGACCAGCATCCCCTGCCGGTACGCTCCCACCGCCGGCGCGAACAGCACCGGCCGCTCCAGCCCGGTGTGCAGGGTCATCTCCGGCACGTGCTTGTGCTTCAGCGACAGACCATAGGCCCGATACGGCTCGGCCCCGGCCTCAAACTCGGCGATCATCGCCTTGCCGCCGCCGGAATAGCCGCTCACCGCATTGACCGTCACCGGCTGCCCGGCCGGGATGATCCCGGCCGAGACCAGCGGCCTTGCCAGGCCGATGAAGCCGGTCGGATAGCAGCCCGGGTTCGACACCCGCGTCGCCCCCGCGATCCGCTCCCGCTGCCCCGGCGCCATCTCGGCGAAGCCGTAGACCCAGGCCGGATCGACCCGGAAGGCCGTCGAGGCGTCGATCACCCGCACCGCCGGGTTCTCCACCATCGCCACCGCCTCGCGCGCGGCGTCGTCCGGCAGGCACAGGATCACCGCGTCGGCGCCGTTCAGCGCCTCGCGCCGCGCCTCGACGTCGCGCCGCCGGTCGCCCAGCAGGATCAGCTCGAGGTCGGACCGCGCCTCCAGCCGCTCGCGGATCTCCAGCCCCGTGGTCCCGGCCTCGCCGTCGATGAAGATGGTGTGGTTCACTCGGCGGGCTCCAGGTGCTCTTCGTGGACATCGGTCGCCGCGCCGTCGGCGTACTCGATCGAATAGACGACGCCCTGCGGGAACTCGGCGAAATGACTGCCCTTTGGGCGTGTCGCGAATACGGCGATCACCGACGCGACCGCTCCGGCGCGCAGAGGCTCAGGGGCTTCAGGCTTTACCCTCACGTCATCGCCGTAGGTAAACTTGGCCATTCGCCCTCCAGCCAAAGAAAAAGGGCGCTCCGGTTTCCCGAATCGCCCCCATCCATAACCGCTTTCGCGATACGCTTAGCGCTTCGAGAACTGGAAGCTGCGGCGGGCCTTCGCCCGGCCGTACTTCTTGCGCTCGACGACGCGGCTGTCGCGGGTCAGGAAGCCGTGCGGCTTCAGAACCTTGCGCAGCTCCGGCTCATAGTGGGTCAGGGCGTGCGACAGGCCGTGGCGGATGGCGCCGGCCTGGCCCGACAGGCCCGAGCCCTCGACCGTGCAGACCACGTCGAACTGGGTCTCGCGGCCGGTGACGACCAGCGGCTGGGCGATCATCATGCGCAGAACCGGGCGAGCGAAATACTGCTCCTGGTCCTTGCCGTTGATGGTGAACTTGCCGGTGCCCGGCTTCACCCAGACACGGGCGATGGCGTTCTTGCGCTTGCCGGTCGAGTAGGCGCGGCCCTGGGCGTCCAGCTTCTGGACGTGGACCGGGGCGTCCTCGGCCACGGTGCCCATGCCCTTCAGGGCGTCGAAGCCGGTGGCGGTTTCGGTGTTGGCGACGTCGGTCATGCTCAGACGCTCCGGGTGTTCTTGGCCGACATCGACTTGAAGTCGATGGTTTCCGGCGACTGGGCTTCGTGGGTGTGCGTGGCGCCGGCGAACAGGCGCAGGTGCGTCATCTGCTTGCGGGCCAGCGGGCTTTCCTTGGGCAGCATGCGCTCGACGGCCTTCTCGAGCACGCGCTCGGGGAAGCGGCCGTTCAGGACCTTCTCCGGGGTGGTCGACTTGACGCCGCCCGGGTGGCCGGTGTGACGGTAATAGACCTTGTCGGTGTTCTTCTTGCCGGTGAACACCACCTTGTCGACGTTGGTCACGACGACATAGTCGCCGCAATCGACGTGCGGGGTGTAGTCGCCGCGGTGTTTGCCGCGCAGACGGTTGGCGATGAAGGTCGCGAGACGGCCCACCACGACGCCTTCGGCGTCGATGTGGATCCACTTCTTCTCGACCTCGGCCGGCTTCAGCGAAGCCGTGGTGCTCTTCAGCATGACGAGGGTTCCTGGGAGACGATCGGAGGGCCCGTCCCGTGACCGGGAGGAGCGGAAGGCGCGCTGATAGAGGATGCCGCCCGCTTCGTCAACGCACCCGTTCGACGCCAACCAGCTTTATCCTGCTGTTTCTACGCCACTTTCCAGCAACGGTATTAAAATACCGCACTTCATGCCCGCCAGTCCAGCCTGTTTGGCAGCGCTGGTTCATCACAAAGGACACCAAGGAAGGCACGAAGAGCACGAAGGCAGGCTGCCTGCCTCCGCCTTCGCGGGCCGTCAGGCACGCCTTCATGCCAGGGATTGCGCCCTGCGGGCGCGGGAAAGGCCCGCCGCCCCCTTCGTGTCCTTCGCGCCCCCGTCGTGCTGTTTGTGATGAACCTCGACCATCTGCGGAAGCTCTGCCGTTTGCTGGCAATCCGCGGAATTATAGTCC
>JAEYUE010000015.1 GCA_023433655.1 Pseudomonadota bacterium
CCGCTGATCTACCGGGTCCACGACGCCCCCAGCCAGGAGAAGCTGTTCAACCTCGGCGACTTCCTCCAGACCATCGGCAGGCCGTGGAACAAGGGCGAACCGGCCACCACGAAGCGGTTCAACAAGCTGCTCGACGAGACCCGCGACGGCCCCCATGCCGAGGTCGTCAACGAGGTCGTCCTGCGCACCCAGATGCAGGCCTTCTACAGCCCCGAGAACATCGGCCACTTCGGCCTCAACCTCGACCGCTACGCCCACTTCACCTCGCCGATCCGCCGCTATTCCGACCTGATCGTCCACCGCGGCCTGATCCGGGCGCTGGGCCTCGGCAAGGACGGCCTGACCGATCGCGAGATCAGCGAACTGCCGGCCATCGCCGAGCAGGTCACCCTGACCGAGCGCCGCTCCATGGCCGCCGAGCGCGCCGCCATGGACCGCTACATGGCCGCCTTCCTGGCCGAGCGGGTGGGCGCGACCTTCTCCGGCCGCATCACCGGCGTCACCCGCTTCGGCCTGTTCATCCGGCTGGACGAGACCGGCGCCGACGGCCTCGTGCCGGTCTCCTCGCTGGGCGACGAATACTTCACCCACGACGACCGCACCCACGCCCTGGTCGGCGAGCGCAGCGGCAAGCGCTGGACCCTCGGCCGCCAGGTGGAGGTGAAATTGGTGGAAGCCACCCCCGTCACCGGCGGCCTCCTGTTCGAGATGCTCTCCGAGCCCCAGCCGCGCGATCCCAACGCCCCCTCGCCCCGCCTCGGCATGCGCGCCCGCGGGCCGAAGGGCGGCGGCTATCCCAAGCGCGGCGGCGGCCGCCCCCGCGACGGCGGCAAGCCCTCCGGTGGGCTCAAGGGGGTCAGGAAGGGCAAGCGGCGTTGACCGCCCCTTTCGACGCCGCCCAGGATCTGCGCGACGCCCCCCGCACTGGCGGCCGCCAGTCGCCGAAGGACGCCGCCACCCTGATCCTGACCCGCGGCCGGCCCGGCCGGGTAGAGGTGCTGATGGGCCGCCGCGCCCCCGGGCACGTCTTCATGGCCTCCAAATGGGTCTTCCCGGGCGGCCGCATCGAACGCGCCGACTTCACCGCCGCCTCGGCCACCGACCTGCCGCGCGCTGCGGCCGCCCGCCTGCAGCGCGAGCTGCCGCCGCACCGCGCCCGCGCCCTGGCGCTGGCCGCCGTGCGCGAGACCTACGAGGAGACCGGCCTGCTGCTGGCCGAACCCGCCCCGCCGGCCTCGGTGGCCGGCCCGTGGCGCGAGTTCCGGGCCGAGGGGGCCCTGCCGGACCTGGCGGCCCTCGACTACGTCGCCCGCGCCATCACCCCGCCGGGCCGGACGCGCCGGTTCGACGCCCGCTTCTTCATGGCCGACGCCGCCGCCCTGCTGCATCCCGAGCCGACCGCCGGCTCGGGCGAGCTCGACGAGATCGCCTGGCTGCCGCTGGCCGACGCCCGCGCCCTCGACCTGCCGGCCATAACGCGCTTCGTCCTCGCCGAGGTGGCCGAGCGGCTGGACGCGCCCACGCGTCCCCTGCCCTTCGTCCGCATGGTCCGCGGCCGCCATGTGGTCGACTACCACGATGAGCCGGCCTGACCGTCCCTGACGGCGCCTCGACCCGGGGTTGTGCCTTGGGGCAGGTCTTTGCTCTATTCGCGGCGGGTAGAGGGAGGATGCAATGCGCGGTCTCATCATCGGAGCGACGGTCCTGCTCGCCGCCTGCGCCGCCCGGGCCGCGCCGCAGCAGACGCCGGCCCTGCCCGACGGCCCGCCCGACAAGGTCGAGGTGGTCTACAGTCCCGGCAGCATGTTCTTCTCCGTCGAGGACGGCGGCGAGGGGCGATTCAGGATCGGCGACGATGAAGACCTCGCCTTCCCGGCCACCCGCGCCGATTACGTCCGCATCCGCGACATGCTCGCGCCCTATCGCGACGCCGGGCTGATCTGCCGCGAGGAGACCGATCGGGCCTACAACGGCTACCTCCTCTGGCGCGAGGATGGCGTTGAGGCCCGCCGCCCGCACGAGTCGCTGTGCTACGCCGAGGGCCACCGCGAGACCGCCCGCGGGATCAGCGACGCCTATTACGCCGTGAAGGAGATGGCCGAGGCGCGTGGGGTTCCGCCGCCCCAGCCCGTCCTGCCCGACCCCGACCGGATCACCCTCACCTCCCTCTACTGGGGCCGGACGACCGAGGAGTGGTCCATCCCCCGCGGCGGCGAGGGCCGCTGGTCCCAGGCCGACGGCAAGACCAGCAGCTTCGCCGTGTCTGCCGCCGACTTCGATCGCCTGCGCGACCTGTTCCGTCCGTACGAGGGCGTGCGCTTCCAGTGCCAGCGCGTCATCGCCGACGGTCCCTACGGCCATGTGACCTGGTCGCAGCAGGGGCACGAGGACCAGCAGCTCCGCTGGGACGCCGGCTGCGTCACCGGCGACGCCGCCGACGTCTTCCGGCGCTGGGACGAGGCCGTGGCCCTGCTCAAGACCCTGCGCGACGGCGGCTGAGGCCCGACGCCGCTTTGACCCCGCCGCCGGCCCCCGGTATTCCGGGCCCATGAAGCTCCAGACGCCGTTCATCAAGCTGCCCTTCCGCTTCGACGTCGCGCGTCTGCAGCAGGAGGTGGCGGCCTTCCCCGACGAGGCCTGGGTGCGTCACCCCAACAACCTCGACGGCAACAGCGCCCTGCGCCTGATCACCGTCGGCGGCGGCGAGAACGACGACGTCGCCGGCCCCATGGCCATGACCCCGCACCTCAAGGCCTCGCCCTATCTGCAGCAGGTTCTGGCCCATTTCGGCGTGGTCTGGAGCCGCTCGCGGCTGATGCGGCTCGGTCCCGGCGCCACCGTGCCGATGCACACCGACATCAACTACCACTGGCACCACCGCGTGCGCCTGCACATCCCCGTCGTCACGCGGCCGGAGGTCCGCTTCCACTGCGACGACCAGGTCGTGAACATGGCCGAGGGCGACGCCTGGATCTTCGACAACTGGCGCCCGCACAAGGTCGAGAACAACTCCGACGTCACCCGCATCCATCTGGTCGCCGACACCACCGGCAACAGCCGCTTCTGGGACATGGCCCACGCCGCCGCGACGCAGGACCTGCCGGTCCAGACCGTCCCCTTCCAGCCCGGCGCCCGCGTCGGCATCGCCACCGAGCAGCACAACGTCTACCGCGTCATGCCGCCGTCCGAGGTCGACGACCTGCTGCGCGACCTGGTCGAGGAGTCGGTCTCGCTGAAGCCCGGCGACGCCGGCGCCGCCGACATGCAGGCCCTGCAGCGCGTCTTCTACGGCTTCCGCCAGGACTGGCGTCAGCTGTGGTCCCTGTTCGCCGACAGCGACCGCGGCGTGCCCCACTACCGCAAGCGGCTGGAGATGCTGCTGCAGCAGGTCCAGGCCCTCGGCGACGACCTGCGCGTGCGCTCGAACCAGATGCCGGTGCTGCGCGTCGTCGGCCAGCGCATCGGCACCTACGCCGTCAACCCGGGCGTCGCCGGCATGGCCGCCGCCGCCCCTGCCGTCGCGGCCCAGGCCCGCCCCGTCGTCCGCACCCCCGACTACGACCGCCCGGTGATCATCGTCGCCGCCCCGCGCTCGGGCAGCACCGCCCTGTTCGAGACCCTGGCCGTCACCCCGCAGCTGACCAATCCCGGCGGCGAGGCCCACTGGCTGGTCGAGGGCTTCCAGATGTTCCGCCCGGGCGCGCCCGGGATCGACTCCAACCGCCTGACCGCCGACCGGCTGACGCCCGAGATCGCCCTCGCCATGAAGTCGCGGCTGGCCGAGAAGCTGGTCGGCCCCGACGGCGAACGCGTCGACGCCGCGACCGTGCGCCTGCTGGAGAAGACCCCCAAGAACGCCCTGCGCATCCCCTTCTTCAACGCCCTCTTCCCCGACGCCCGCTTCGTCTTCCTGTGGCGCGAGCCGGAGGAGAACGTGTCCTCGATCCTCGACGCCTGGCGCGCCGGCGGCTGGGTCACCTATCCGCAGCTGCCCGGCTGGGACGGCCCGTGGTCCATGCTGCTGCCGCCCGGCTGGCAGGCGCTGAAGGGCCGGCCCGTCCCCGAGGTCGCCGCCTTCCAGTGGGCGACCACCAACCGGATCATCATGGACGATCTGGAGCAGATCCCCGCCGAACGCCGCCACGTGGTCCGCTACAGCGACTTCGTCGCCGACCCCGCCGCCGTCGTCCGCGGCGTCTGCGCCTTCGCCGGCCTCGAGTTCGACGCCGCCCTGTCGGAGCGCACCGGCGGCGACCTGCCCCCCTCGCGCCACACCCTGACCCCGCCCGAGGCCGGCAAGTGGAGGAAGAACGCCGCCGAGATCGAGCCCCTGATCCCCGACCTGCAGACCGTTCTCGACCGCCTCCGGACCTTCGGCTAGTCGGCCAGCGGCCGCGTCAGGTCGAACTCCACCCGCATGAACCGCCCCTCCGGCCGGCGCAGCTCATAGGCGAACATCCGCCCCGGATGGACCTCCACGGCCCAGACGTTGGTCGTCGACACCTGCGCCCCGCCGGCGATGAACTGATCGATCGACTCGCGGTCCACCGGAAACTCCTGCCGCGAGGCCGTGCCCGCCTCCGCCGTGTCGCCGCCGTACATATGATAGCCGTGGATCACGCCCTGTTCGTCGCGATGGTCGTGCTTCAGCCGCAGCCCCGCGTCGGTGCGGGTGATGACCCAGCGCCGCGACCGGTCCTCGCCCACGGCGAAGGGAATGCCCACCTCATCGGGCGCGCAGTCCCGCACCTGCATGACCAGGCGGTTGGCCCGGAAGTCCGCATCGGCGGGATCGTCGCTGACCACCCGGCCCTCGAACGACTGGCCGCACAGGGCGTTCAGCCGCGCCAGGAAGGCGTCCTGCGGATGGGCCGGCCCCGGCGCCGTGGCGCAGGCGGCGAGCAGGGCGGACAGGGCCGCGGCGGCGGCGATCGGGAGCGCTTTCATGCCCCCACCCTGCCCCGCCGCACGGCTCCGCTCAATGCGTCGCCGCGCCGGTTGACTTCCGACCGCGCCTGAGTATGTTCCGCGCCTCTCATTTCAGCGGCTTTCGCCGTCCGCAAAGGTAATTGTCCGATGGCCAAGCCGGCTTCCATCAAGATCCGCCTGAACTCGACCGCCGACACCGGCTTCTTCTACGTCACCAAGAAGAACGCCCGCACCATGACCGAGAAGATG
>JAEYUE010000059.1 GCA_023433655.1 Pseudomonadota bacterium
GCGCGGCTGACCGGTCAGTAGATTTCGATAAGACCCGCCGCGCCCATGCCGCCGCCGACGCACATGGTGACGACTCCGTATTTCGCGCCGCGGCGCTTGCCCTCGATCAGCACGTGGCCGGTCATGCGGGCGCCCGACATGCCGTAGGGGTGGCCGATCGAGATGGCGCCGCCGGAGACGTTGAGGCGGTCGTTCGGGATGCCCAGCCGGTCGCGGCAGTAGATCACCTGCACGGCGAAGGCCTCGTTCAGCTCCCAGATGCCGATGTCGTCGACGGTCAGGCCGTGGCGCTCCAGCAACCGGGGCACGGCGAAGACCGGGCCGATGCCCATCTCGTCGGGCTCGCAGCCGGCCACGGCCATGCCCCGGAAGGCGCCCAGCGGCTGCAGGCCGCGCCGTTCCGCCTCCCGGGCCTCCATGATGACCGAGGCCGAGGCCCCGTCGGACAGCTGGCTGGCGTTGCCCGCGGTGATGAAGCGGCCCTGCTGGATCTTCTCGCCGCCGCCGAACACCGGCTTCAACGCCGACAGGCCCTCAAGAGTGGTGTCGGGGCGGTTGCCCTCGTCCTTAGACAGGGTGATCTCCCGGGCCGAGGCCTGACCGGTGGCCTTGTCGACCACCTGCATGGTGGTGGTCATCGGCGCGATCTCGGCGTCCAGCCGGCCCTCGGCCTGAGCCTGGGCCGTGCGCTGCTGCGATTGCAGGGCGTATTCGTCCTGGAGTTCGCGGCTGATCCCGTAGCGGTCGGCGACGACCTCGGCGGTCTCCAGCATCGACATGTAGATGTGCGGATGCAGCGCCTTCAGGTCTGGGTCCTGCAGCCGGGACAGGTTCATGTTCTGGTTCTGCACCAGGGAGATTGATTCCAGCCCGCCCCCGACGGCGACGATCTGGCGATCATGGACCACCTGCTTCGCCGCGGTGGCGATGGCCATCAGCCCGGAGGCGCACTGCCGGTCGAGGCTCATCCCGGCCGTGGTCGCCGGCAGGCCCGCCGCCAGCGCCGCCTGGCGTCCGATATTGGTGCCCGTCGAGCCCTGCTGCAGGGCGGCGCCCATCACCACATCCTCGATCTCTGCCGGATCGACGCCGGACCGTTCGACCGCATGGCGGATGGCGTGGCCGCCCAGCTGCTGGGCCTGGGTGTCGTTGAAGGCCCCACGATAGGCCCTCCCGATCGGGGTCCGGGCCGTGGACACGATCACTGCTTCACGCATGTCGACTTCTCCTTCGTCGTCTTCGCCGGTCTAGCCGATTGCCGTCGGGTCAAGGCAAGCCGTCAGTCCTTATGCGCCGCCTGCGCCTTGCCCAATTCGATGAAGCCCTGGGCGGCGCCCATTTCCGGCACGATCTCGCCCGTGCGGTCCGAAATCTCGTCAAAGCGGGCGGCGACCTGTTCGGCGGCGTCCTCGCCGGCGATCCAGGCGCCCTGGGTCAGGGTGACATAGGCCCGCTCGAAGCCGCCGGCGCCGGCGGCGAGGATGCAGCGGCTGGGCGCCTCCTCTCCGACCAGGTGCAGTAGGCCCGGGGTGACCATGTCGGGGCCGAGGAGGTCAAGCGGGAGGCGGGCGCCGAGATCTTCGGTCATCCGCGTGTGGGCCGTCGGGGCCAGGCAGTTGACCCGGATGTCGTGCTTTGAACCCTCGATCGACAGCGTCTGCATCAGCCCGACCAGCGCCATCTTGGCGGCGCCGTAGTTCGACTGGCCGAAATTGCCGTAGAGGCCCGAGGACGAGGTGGTCATGACGATGCGGCCGTAGTTGGCCTCGCGCATGATGTCCCAGACCGCCTTCGTGCAATTGACCGCGCCCATCAGATGGACGTCGACGACGAAACGGAAATCCTCCAGTTCCATCTTGGCGAAGGTCTTGTCGCGCAAGACGCCAGCGTTGTTGACGAGGATGTCGAGGCGGCCCCAGCGCGCCATCGCCGCCCCGACCATGTCCTCGACCGCCGCGAAGTCGGTGACCGAGGCGGCGTTGGCCATGGCCTCGCCCCCCGCCGCCTCGATCTCGGCCACGACCGCCTCCGCGGCGCTGGCGGAGCCGCCCGAGCCGTCGCGGGCGCCGCCGAGGTCGTTGACCACCACCCGGGCCCCGCGTCGGGCCAGCGCCAGCGCGTGTTCCCGCCCGAGGCCGCCCCCGGCTCCCGTCACGATCGCCACCCGTCCATCGAACCTAATGGTCATCCGTCTGCTCCTTGCTTCCGGGAACTCCTAGCAGGCGTCCTCCGTTGAAACAGCCCGCCCGAATGTGTTGAAACGGCGCCACAGTCGCCGCATTCCGAGCGAAAACAAGGAACCGGAACCGTACAATGCCGTTCGGCTCCGGAGCGTCCCGTGTAAAGCGTGGGCATTCGGGCAACCTTGAGTGTGAGGGATATCATGAAGGTGAAACTTCTCGCCGGCGTGGCGATGGCGGGGCTGTTCGCAGCCGGCGCTGCGTCCGCTGATCCGAACGGCTGGTACGGCGCGATTGACGTCGGCTACCACACGGCCGAGGCGGACACGAACCGCACTT
>JAEYUE010000156.1 GCA_023433655.1 Pseudomonadota bacterium
CCGGCCGACAGGGCCAAGGCCCCCGCGGCGCTGGTCGCCAGAATGAGTGTCTTAACGCGCATGGGTGGATGCCCTCCGCAGCCCAAATGAATCGTCTCAGGCGGCGCACGAGCCGCCGCTTGCATCCTCATAACAGCCCCGCTGGCCGAGGTCGAGACGAAGAAGGCCCAAACAAAGCCAAGCGTGACCATTCAGCTACAGCGCCGTGTCCGCTCCTGCGCGGCCGCGGGGAGGCGGAATTTCACGGCTGCGGCGCCGCTCAGCCGCCCCCGGTGCGGTAGGTGGCCCGACCCGTTCCCTCGCACACCGGACAGGTCTCCCCCGAAGGGATCACCCCCGCGCCGAGACACTCCGGACACAGGGTCGGATCCGGGTGCTGAAGCGAGGCCGGATCGGCCGGATCCGAGGGCGTCAGGTCGCGGTCGTCGATGTCGTGCGCCTTCATCCTGTCGGAACGGGCGGCCGCGGCTCCGGTTTCATGATGACACGGCCCGACCTTGGCATTACGGACCCGCGGGATGGACGAGACAGAACGGCAGATGGGCGACGCGCAGGGCTGGGAGACGGCGAAGACCCTGGCCGAGGCCCTGCCGTACATCCAGATCTACGACCGCAAGACCGTGGTCATCAAATACGGCGGCCACGCCATGGGCGAGAGCGCCGTGGCGAAGCAGTTCGCCGCCGACGTCGTGCTGCTGAAGCTCATGGGCGTGAACCCGGTCGTGGTCCACGGCGGCGGGCCGCAGATCAGCGCCATGCTGGACAAGGCCGGGGTGAAATCCGCCTTCGTCGACGGCCTGCGGGTCACGGACCACGACACCATGCAGGTGGCCGAAATGGTCCTGTCCGGCGCGGTCAACAAGGAGATCGCCCACTGGATCACCATGGCCGGGCGCAAGGCCGACGTTCGCGGCATCGGCCTGTCCGGCAAGGACGCCGGCCTGCTGACGGTCGAGAAGACCCGACGCACCAAGCGCGACCCCGACAGCATGATCGAGCACGAGGTCGACCTGGGCTTCGTCGGCGAGCCAACGAAGGTCGATCCCAAGCTGGTCAGGCGACTGCTGGAGTCCGACGCCGACTGGGTGCCGGTCATCGCCCCGATCGGCGTGGCCGAGGACGGGCAGACCTACAACGTCAACGCCGACACCGTCGCGGGGGCCGTGGCCGGCGCGCTGGGCGCCAAACGCATGCTGCTGCTGACCGACGTGGCGGGGGTGAAGGGCGCCGACGGCGAGATCATCCGCCAGATGACCGTCGACGAGGCCCGAGGCCTGATCGCCGATGGAACCGCCACCGGCGGGATGATTCCGAAGCTGGAGACCGCGATCGCCGCCGTGGAGAGCGGGGTCGAGGCCGTGGTCATCCTGGACGGACGCCGGCCGCACGCCATGCTGGTCGAACTGTTCACCGAGCACGGCGCCGGGACATTGGTGAAGGCGTCTTGATCGACCTGTCGCACGTCCGCAGCTGGGTGTTCGACATGGACGACACCCTCTACCCGCGCGAGCAGGGGCTGATGCGGCTGGTCCAGGCGCGGATCAACGCCTACGTCGTCGAGGCGGTCGGGCTGGACCCCGAAACCGCCGGCGTGCTGCAGCGCCAGTTCCTGGACGAGCACGGCACCACCCTCGCGGGACTGATGGCCAACTACACCATCGAGCCGGAGCATTTCCTGCACGACGTCCACAATGTGCCGATGGACGACCTCGAGCCCAATCCGGCCCTGGCCGACCAGCTGCGCCGGTTGCCGGGCCGCTGCTTCGTCTTCACCAACGGCGCCCGGGAGTACGCCGGTCGGGTGCTGGAGCGGCTGGGCGTGACCGACTGCTTCGACGGCGTGTTCGCCATCGAGGACGCGGACCTCACCCCCAAGCCGGCGCCCGCGACCTTCCGCCGGATGATGGACCGGTTCGGCGTCGAACCCCGCGCCGCCGCCTTCTTTGAGGACACGCCGAAGAACCTCGAGCCGGCCAAGGCCCTCGGCATCGCCACGATCCTGATCGGCGACGGCCACGGCAAGCCGCTCGGCGACCACATCGACCATGTCGCCCCGGACCTGCTCGACTTCCTGACCGACCTGACCTTCAAGGACGCCGCCGCATGAGCGCTCAGCTGGAATCCGTCATCGAGGCCGCCTGGGAGGACCGGGGCAACGTCTCGCCCTCGACCCACGGCGAGGTGCGCCACGCCGTCGAGCAGGCGCTGGCCCTGCTGGATTCGGGCGAGGCCCGCGTCGCCTCGCGCGAGGCGGACGGGACCTGGACCACCCACCAGTGGCTGAAGAAGGCGGTGCTGCTGTCCTTCCGGCTGAACGACAACGAGCTGGTGCGCGGCGGCGACCGCGGCCCGGCCTCGGGCGCGCCGGGCGTGGGTCCGTGGTGGGACAAGGTCCCCAACAAGTTCGGCGACTGGACCGCCAACCACTACCGCGAGGCCGGCTTCCGCTCGGTGCCCGGCGCCATCGTGCGCCAGGGCGCCTACATCGCCCGCAACGTGGTGCTGATGCCCAGCTTCGTGAACATCGGCGCCTATGTGGACGAAGGCTCGATGGTCGACGCCTGGGCCACGGTCGGCAGCTGCGCCCAGATCGGGAAGAACGTGCCCCTGTCCGGCGGGGCCGGCATCGGCGGGGTGCTGGAGCCGCTGCAGGCCAATCCGACGATCATCGAGGATGGCTGCTTCATCGGCGCCCGCGCCGAGGTGGCCGAGGGCGTCATCGTCCGCCAGGGCGCGGTGCTGGCCATGGGCGTCTACCTGTCAGCGTCGACGAAGATCGTCGACCGCGCCACCGGCGAGGTGTTCCGCGGCGAGGTGCCGGCGTACTCCGTGGTGGTGCCGGGCTCCCTGCCCGATCCAAACGGCGGCCCGTCGCTCTACTGCGCGGTGATCGTAAAGCGGGTGGACGCCCAGACCCGGGCCAAGACCGGCGTGAACGACCTGCTGCGGGACTGACCCGCCCCGATACATTTCGGCCGGGACAAGCACGACAAGGCCGCCCGCGACACGGGGCGACACCGGCGACAGCGGCGACATCCGGCCCGCGGGCGGAATTCAGTCCGCCCTCGCCAGCCGCACCAGCTTGCC
>JAEYUE010000174.1 GCA_023433655.1 Pseudomonadota bacterium
GATCTACACCACCCGACCCGACACCCTGTTCGGCGCCAGCTTCATGGGCCTGGCCCCCGACCATCCGATCTCGAAGGCGCTGGCCGAGGCGAACCCCGAGGTCGCCGCCTTCGTCGCCGAGTGCCGCAAGGGCGGGGCCAGCCAGGCGGATATCGAACAGGCCGAGAAGATCGGCTTCGACACCGGCCTGAAGGTCCGCCACCCCTTCACCGGCGCCGAGATCCCGGTGTGGATCGCCAACTTCATCCTGTCCGAGTACGGAACGGGCGCGATCTTCGGCTGCCCTGCCCACGACCAGCGCGATTTCGAGTTCGCGGAAAAGTATGGGCTGCCTAAGCCGCTAGCCCTTTGGCCGGCTGAGGCCATCGTTCTCGACGAGCCTACGGAAGAATGGCAGCATGCTCACTTCAAGAAGTCCGCGTTCATCGCGCTGGATGATGAGGATGGTGCGTTTGATCCCATCTATCTCCTTTGCATCAAATACAGGCCTTACGACATCGGCCCGGCTGACAGACCCGCACCGTATCGAGTAGTCACCGACGCCAAGCTTGAACGCCTCGTTCGCGCGATTGTTGAATCCCAAGGAGAGGGGGACTTTGCCTACAACTGGATCGATGGTGGCGAACGGTTTTTCCTGTCTGTCCAAGATGCTCTCGAAGAGACGATTTCAACATCCGAGTCTCGGGGTGTTGGGAAAGCCAGCGTTCAATACCGCCTGCGCGACTGGGGCGTCAGCCGCCAGCGCTACTGGGGCTGCCCCATCCCGATCATCCACTGCCCGTCCTGCGGCGCCGTGCCGGCCGATGAGCTGCCGGTCGAGTTGCCCAAGGACGTGACCTTCGACACGCCCGGCAATCCGCTGGACCGGCACCCGACCTGGAAACACGTCAAATGCCCCTCGTGTCACAGTGATGCGACACGGGAGACCGACACGCTCGACACCTTTGTAGATTCCAGCTGGTACTTTGCGCGCTTCGCCGATCCGACGGCGGAGGCTCCGATCTCGAAGACGGCCGCCGACAGATGGCTGCCGGTCGACCAGTACATCGGAGGTGTGGAGCACGCGGTGCTCCACCTGCTGTACGCCCGCTTCATCAGCCGCGCCCTGTCCGACGCCGGGCTGATGAGCGTGAAGGAGCCGTTCGCCGGCCTCTTCACCCAGGGCATGGTCGTGCACGAGACCTATTTCGACGGGACCGACGAGGTCGGTCGGCCGAACTGGGTCGAGCCCGCGGACGTGCGCATCGAGACCGTGGACGGCCGCCGGGTCGCCACCCGCCTTTCGACCGGCGCCGTCCTCGCCATCGGCGACATCGAGAAGATGTCGAAGTCGAAGAAGAACGTGGTCGCGCCGCGGGAGATCGTCGACGCCTACGGCGTCGACGCCGGTCGCCTGTTCGTCCTGTCCGACAGCCCGCCTGAGCGCGATGTCCAGTGGACCACCGGCGGGGTCGAGGGCGCCAGCCGCTTCGTGCAGCGGGTCTGGGCCGAGGTCGACGGTTTCGACCCGTCGGCCCCCGGCGACGACCAGGCCAACGCCTCTCTGGTCCGCGAGACGCACAAGGCGATCAAGGCGGTGTCCGAGGGCATCGACCACTTCCGCTTCAACTCTGCCATCGCCAAGCTCTACGCCTTCCTCGCCACGATCCGCGAGCATGGGGCGGCTGGCGGAACGGCGAAGCGCGAGGCGCTGTCGGCCCTGCTGCGCCTGGTCGCACCCTTCACCCCGCACGTGGCCGAGGAAGGCTGGACGCGGCTGGGGGAAGCGGGGATGATCCTTGACGCCCCCTGGCCGGTCTGGGATCCGGCCCTGGCGGCGGATGACGAGGTCGTTCTGCCGATCCAGGTCAACGGGAAGCGCCGCGGCGAGATCCGCGTCGCTCGCGGGCTGGAGCCGGCCGAGGTCGAGAAGATCGTCCTCGCCGATGCGGACGTGCAGGCGCGGCTGGAGGGTCAGACGGTGAGGAAGGTCGTGGTGGTCAAGGATCGCATCGTCAACCTGGTGGTCGGCTGATGCGCCGCCGCGCCGGGATTGTCTCGCTCGCGGGACTCGTGCTGGCCGGGTGCGGCTTCACCCCCCTGTACGGCCACGCCGGCGTCGGGGGCGGCCTGTCGCGCATCGCGGTGACCACCCAGGACGACCGGCTCGGCTACCGCATTCGCGAGCAGCTCGAGGACGCGCTCGGGCGGGATGCCTCGCAGGCGCCGCTGTGGCGGCTGGAGACCCTCGCCGAACAGGCTCGCCGACCGCTCGGCCGGCGCATCGACGACACCGCCACCCGCTACGAACTGACCGTGCGCGGACGCTGGACCCTCAGGCCGGTCAACGGCGGCGCGCCGCTGTCGGGCGAGCAGACGGTGACCACCACCTATGCCGCGGCGGATCAGCCGTACGCCGCCATCGCCGCCCAGCAGGATGGCGAGGAGCGCGCAGCCGCCGAACTGGCCCGCCAGATCCGGCTGGACCTTCTGCAGGCCCTGTCGGACCAGCCGTGACCGCACGGCGATGATCCTCGCGAAACGGCCCGAGGTCGAACGCTTCCTCAAGTCCCCGGACCCGACCGTTCGGGCCGCGGTCATCCACGGCCGGGATCGCTCGGGCGTCGCTGAACGCGCCGCCCAGCTGTGCCGGGCCATCACTCCCGACCTCAACGACCCGTTCAACGTCACCGTCCTGACCGAAAGCGATATCGACGGCGATGAGGCGCGGCTGGAGGAAGCCCTGACCGCCCTGTCGATGATCGGCGGCCGGCGACTGGTGCGGGTCCGTCTCAGCTCGGAGAAGGCGGCGGTCGACAAGCAGCTGGCCGCGGCGCTCAAGGCTCACGCCGACGGCGGCTACAATCCCGACGCGATGCTGGTCATTGAGGCCGGGGCGCTGGGGCGGGACTCGGCCCTGCGCAAGGCGGCCGAAGCCTCCCAGGCCGCGGTGGCGATCGCCTGCTACGAGGACGAGACCGGCGACATCGCCCGCATGACCCGCGAGGCGCTGGCGGCGGACAAGGTCGGCCTGACCCAGGACGCGCTCGACCGCTTCGTCGCCCGCCTGCCCCGCGAACGGGGTCTGATGCGCCAGGAGATCGAGCGTCTGGTCCTCTACATCGGCCCGGGCAGCGGTCGGACGATCGACGCCACCGAACTGGAGCAGCATCTGGGCGTCGAGCCGGACGCCTCGCTGCAGGACGCGGCCCTGCAGGCTTTCGGGGGCCGCCCCGGCCCGGCCCAGTCGGGCCTGCGCCGCGCTCTCGCCGAAGGCGAGTCGCCGGTCATGGCCGTGCGCCAGGCGTCAATCCATCTCGGCAAGCTGCGCCGCATCAATGTGCTTCAGGCCAACGGGGCCGGGACCAAGGAGGCCGCCAAGGCCGCGGGCGTGTTCTGGAAACAGGAGGCCGAAATGCTGCGCCAGGCGCGGAGCTGGCGGCTGGAGGACCTCGACCGGGTGCTGGACAGCGTCAACGCCGCTGACATCGCCACCAAGAGCACGGGCTCGCCTGACCAGCTGATCGCCGAAAGGCTGCTGCTCGAGATCGCCGCCCGGGCCCGCCGACTGGGCCTCTAGCCCCGCTTCGAGGCGCGCCGGAAGGCCGGCTTGTTGAGCGCCGCGTTCTGGCGCGCCACGCCCTTCTCGGCATGCTGCGCGGGCTTGAAGGCGCCCGGAGACGCGACGCCGCCGCCGGCGCGCTTGGCGGCCAGCGCCTTCTTCATCGCCTCAGCGGTCGGGTTGACTGGCTTGTCGGTCATTCCGTCATCCTGCCACCGCAGCGTCGGGCGAGCCAGACCGTGGCGCCGCCGCAGTGTGGATCATCCTCGGCGTGCCGGAGCACGTCGAAGCCGGTCCGATCAAGGACGGTCCGGTACTCGGCCAGCGACAGGCTGCCGTGATACAGCGGCTCGCCCCGCCACAACCCGATCGTCTCCCCGCGCTCCGACCCGCTGGTGAACAGCAGGACGCCGCCCGGACGCAGGTGGCGGGCGAAGACCCCCAACATGCCCGGCTGTTCGTCCGGCGCGAGGTGGATGAGGCTGTGCCAGGCGATCAGGCCGTCGAAGGTCCGGCCGAGGTCGAGTTCGCGCATGTCGGCGACCCGCCAGTCCTGGGTCGGGAAGCGCTCGCGGCAGAGGGCGATCAGGCCCGGTGAGGCGTCGACGCCGGTCACCCGCCGCCCTTGTTCGATCAGGTAGCGGGCGATCGGCTCGCCCGAGCCGCAGCCGAGGTCGAGCACCGCCCCGCGGTCCGGGACGTGGGCCAGAAAGGCGTCCAGCCAGGGTCGCTCGAACAGCGTCTTCGTCCGATCGGCGTCGAAATCGCGGGCGCGGCGGCTGTAGAGGTCGATGATCGCCTCCGCCGGCGGCTTCACCTCAGCCCCGCATCAGCCGGCGGCAGAGGTCGTCCAGCTGCTCGAGCGTGCTGTAGCGCAGGGTCAGCTCTCCCTTGCCGCCGCGGTCCGCCAGCTGCACCGGCAGGCCGAGGGCGTCGGAAAGATCCTGCTCGAGCGCGGCGATGTCCGCGCCCCCCTCCCCGGTCGCCGCGCCGGCGCGCGCCTTCGCCTTGTCGCGTTTCGGTCCCTCGACCGCCCGCCGCGCCAGCGCCTCGGCCTGACGCACGTTCAGGCCCTCGTCGACAATCTGCTTGGCCAGCGCCGGAGCGTCCGGCGCATTGACCAGGGCGCGGGCATGGCCGGCGCTCATGTGGCCATGACGCACGTACCACAGCACCTCCTCTGGCAGTTGAAGCAGGCGCAGGGTGTTGGCCACATGGCTGCGGCTCTTGCCGACCACGCCGGCCACAGCGTCCTGGGTGCGGCCGAAGCGCTCCATCAGGGACCGGTAGGCCTCGGCCTCTTCCAGCGGATTGAGGTCGGCGCGCTGGACGTTCTCGATGATCGCCACCTCGAACACTGCGACGTCGTCCATCTCGCGAACGAGGATCGGCACCTGGGTCAGACGGGCCTGCTGGGCCGCGCGCCAGCGCCGTTCGCCGGCGATGATCTGCCAGGCGCCGTCCTCCTTCGGATGCGGCCGGACGAGGATCGGCTGAAGCACGCCCTTGTCGCGGATCGACTCGGCGAGTTCCGCCAGTTCCGCCTGTCCGAAAATCTTGCGTGGCTGATCCGGGTTGGGCTTGAGCGCCTCGACCGGGGCCATGCGCACGCCCTCCGGCAGGGCTGAGCCGTCGATCGGCGCGGCCTCGCCCGCCTGTTCTCCCAAAAGGGCCGAGAGACCCCGGCCCAGTCCGCGTTGACGTTCGCTCAAGTCACTGATTCCGTTTCAAGAATTTATCATGCGGCCTGCAGGCGCCGGGACTTCTCGCGCGCCACTAGCTCGCGCGCCAGACGCAGATAGGCCTGGCTGCCCGCGCATTTCAGATCGTAGATCAGGGCCGGCTTGCCGAAGGACGGCGCCTCCGACACGCGGACGTTCCGCGGAATGACCGACTCATACACCTTGTCCCCGAAGTGGGACCGCACATCGGCGGCCACCTGACCCGAGAGCGCGTTACGTCGGTCGTACATCGTCAGCACAAGGCCCTGAATCTCCAAGGTCGGGTTCAGGCTCTGCCGCACCATGTCGATGGTCTTCATCAGTTGGGTCAGGCCCTCTAAGGCGAAGAACTCGCATTGCAGCGGCACCAGCACGGCGTCGGCGGCCGCCATGGCGTTGAGCGTCAGAAGGTTGAGCGACGGCGGGCAATCGATCAGCACATACTCATACCGGGTCTGCCCCTCGCGCCCCTGCGCCAGGAGAGCGTCGCGCAGGCGATAGGATCGCCTATCCGCCTGGCTCAGCTCGATCTCCACACCGGACATGTCAGCGTCAGCCGGGATGATCCAGAGGCCGGGAACGGCGGTTTGCACCGCGGCATCGTCGACCGATCGGCCGTCCACGACAACATCGTAGATCGTCACCCTCCGTGTTTCACGTGGAACACCAAGTCCGGTGGAAGCATTACCCTGCGGATCCATGTCGACGATCAGCACCTTCTCGCCGATGGCCGCGAGGGCGGTGCCGAGGTTGATCGCCGTGGTCGTCTTGCCGACTCCGCCCTTCTGGTTGGAGACAGCGAGGACGCGAGTCTTACCGGCTTGGGACACGGCGGAGGCTCCGGACGGAAACGATGCGGCCGCGCGGATCGCTGCGCGAGACGGAGAGGTCGCAGTCAAATTGCCAGACGCGGCGGGCCTCCGCCACCTCCAGCTCGGCCTTTTCCCCTTTCAGGAACAGGCCGTGCGCCCCTCGTTGTAGATAAGGCTGTGCATAGCCGAGCAGCTTCTCCATTGGGGCGACGGCGCGGGCGGTGACGACGTTGACCTTCAGCGCCTGCGCTTCGGCCCGGCCGTTGATCACGGTGGCGGGCAGTTGAAGGTCATCCACCACGGTCTGAAGAAAGCGGCAGCGCTTGCCGAGGCTGTCGATGAGCCAGACATGAGCGCCGGGGACGCCCTTCAGCAGGATCGCCAGCACCACTCCGGGAAAGCCCGCGCCCGCCCCGAGGTCGGCCCAGGCCCGGGCCTTCGGGGCCAACTGCAGCAGCTGGGCCGAGTCCCAGTAGTGGCGGTTCCAGATGTCCGGGAGGGTGTCGGGACCCACGAGGTTCATCACCGCATTGGCTTCGGCGAGACGGGCGGCGAAGGTTTTGAGGTCGGCGATCTGCAGGGGCGAGGCGCCTGTGAGCGTCTGGAACTCCGCCGGGGTCACGCCGCGACCGCCTTGGCCTTCTTCACATGCGACAGCAGGGCCGTGAGGGCACCGGGGGTCATGCCCTCGATGCGTCCGGCCTGTCCGAGGGTGCGCGGGCGGACCAGCATCAGCTTCTCGCGCACCTCGTTCGACAGGCTGCCGATGGCCGCGTAGTCGAGGTCGAACGGCAGCGCCAAGGCCTCCTCGCGACGCAGGGCTTCGGCGTCGGCCGCCTGGCGGTCGAGGTAGCCGGCGTAGCCGGCATCGATCTCGACCTGCTCGCGAACCTGACGCGGCCAGCCGGCGATTTGCGGGTGGGCCGGTTCGAAGGTCTTTAGGTCGACGCCCGGGAAGGCCAACAGGTCGCGGATCGAACGGCGCTGGCCGTCGGCGTTGACCGGGATGCCGAGGGCGACGGCTTCCTTCGGCGTATAGGTCGTCCCCCGCACCAGGGCGGCGGCCTCGGCGAGGGCGGCCGCCTTGGCCTCGAAGGACCGGCGACGCGCGGACGAGACGATGCCGGCCTCGATGCCGATCGGCGTCAGGCGCTGGTCTGCGTTGTCGGCCCGCAGGGTCAGCCGGTACTCGGCCCGGCTGGTGAACATCCGGTAGGGCTCGGTCACGCCGCGGGTGACCAGATCGTCGATCATCACCCCGATGTAGGCCTGGTCGCGGCCCAGAACGACCGGATCCGCGCCGGCGGCGGCGCGGGCGGCGTTGAGGCCGGCGATCAGTCCCTGGGCCCCGGCCTCCTCATAGCCCGTGGTGCCGTTGATCTGACCGGCGAGGAACAGGCCGGGCCGTTTCTTCACCTCAAGGGCGGGGGTGAGCTCACGGGGATCGACGTAGTCGTACTCGATCGCGTAACCGAACCGGAACACCTCGACCCGCTCAAGCCCGGGAATGGTGCGCAGGAAGGCCAGCTGTGTGGCGTCCGAGACCGAGGTCGAGATGCCGTTCGGATAGACCGTCGGATCGTCCAGCCCCTCGGGCTCGAGGAAGATCTGGTGCGAGGTCTTGTCGGCGAAACGCACCACCTTGTCCTCGATCGAGGGGCAGTAGCGCGGGCCACGGCCCGACAGTCGGCCGCCATAGACGGCGCTCTCGCCGAGATTTTCGGCGATGATCCGGTGGGTCTCTTCGGTCGTGTGGGTCACGCCGCAGGCGATCTGGGGGACGTTGATCCGCTCGGTCAGGAAGCTGAACGGGACCGGGTCGGCGTCGGCCTCCTGCCGCTCCAGCCGGTTCCAGGCGATGGTGCGACCATCCAGGCGCGCCGGTGTGCCGGTCTTCAGCCGACCCATCGTCAGACCCGCGCCGTAGAGGTCGGCGGCCAGTCCGGTCGAGGGCGCCTCGCCATGACGGCCGGCGGGGATGCGTTCGTCGCCCTTGTGAATGACCCCGTTGAGGAAGGTCCCCGTGGTCAGGACCACGGCCCCGGCGCGCAGTTCAATCCCCTCCCCCGTAACCACGCCGGCCACGCGGTCCCCATGGAGGATCAGGTTCTCCGCCGTGCCGGCCTTCAGCGTAAGGTTGGGCGTACAGGCGAGCTCGGTCTGCATCGCTTCCCGGTAGAGGCGGCGGTCGATCTGGCTGCGGGGGCCCTGCACCGCCGCTCCCTTCGAGCGGTTGAGCAGGCGGAACTGGATGCCC
>JAEYUE010000130.1 GCA_023433655.1 Pseudomonadota bacterium
ATGAGCCTGCACTGGGCCAACGACCTGCCCGGCGCGTTGGCCCAGATTCGCCGCGCCCTGCGCCCCGATGGCCTGTTCCTCGGGACCCTGCTGGGCGCCGGCACGCTGAAGGAACTGCGCGCGTCGCTCACCCAGGCCGAACTGGAGGTGCGCGGCGGGGCGCAGGCGCGGGTGTCGCCGTTCGCCGACGGCTTCGACGGCGCCGCCCTGCTGCAGCGGGCCGGGTTCGCCCTGCCGGTGTCCGACGTCGACCGGCTGACGGTTCGCTATTCCGATCTCTACGCCCTCGTCCGCGACCTGCGCGCGATGGGCGAGACCAACGCGCTGGCCGGCCCGGTCCGGCCGATGACGCGGGGGATGCTGGCGCGGGCGGCCGAGATCTATGCCGAGCGCTACGCCGAGGCGGACGGCCGCATCCCGGCCACCTTCGAGATCATCCACCTGGCCGGTTGGGCCCCTCATGAGAGCCAGCAGAAGCCGCTGCCGCGCGGCTCGGCCAAGGTCCGGCTGGCGGACGCCCTCGGTGTCAGGGAATGGACCGGCGAGGAAGGCTGACCGCCGTCAGTTCGCGCCGATCGCCGCGGCCAGCTTGCCCATGGCGGCGTTGAACACGCCTGTCCCGGCGCCCGCGAAAGCGGTGATGCCTGCCAGCGCCACGAGGAAAACCAGGGCGATGATCAGCCCGTATTCCAGCGCGGTCGCGCCGCTGTCGTCGCTCAGGAAGCGGGAGAGCAAAGCACGCATGGCCCCCTCCTTCGGCGGCTAGAGCAGGTCGCGCAGCCAGGCGACCAGGGGTTCGTCGGCCGGAGGCATCGGATAGTCGGCCAACTGGTTCGGCCGCACCCATTTCAGAGCCGCGTGCTCGCGGTTCCGAACCACCCCCGACCAGCGTCGGCACAGGTACAATGGCATCAACAGGTGAAACGAATCGTAAGCGTGGCTGGCGAAAACGAATGGGGCCAGGCAGGCCTCGTTGACGTCGATGTCCAGCTCCTCCTTCAGCTCCCGGATCAGCGCCGCCTCGGGCCGCTCGCCCGGATCGACCTTGCCGCCCGGAAACTCCCACAGGCCGGCCAGTTGCTTGCCCTCCGGCCGCTGGGCGATCAGCACTCGCCCGTCGGCGTCGATCAAGGCCACAGCGACGACGAGGACGGTGGGAAGCGGGCCGCTCACGACCGATAGTCGCCGTTGATCTCGACGTAGCGCTTGGTCAGGTCGCAGGTCCACACGGTGGCCGAGGCCCGGCCCGAGCCGACATCGACGGTGATGTCGATCTCCGGCCGCTTCATGTAGGCGCTCATCGTCGCCTCGTCGTAGGTCGGCGAGGGCGCCCCGTCGACGGCCGCCACGTGGGGGCCGAAGCGGATCATCAGACGATCGCGGTCGACCGGCTCCTCGGTCTTGCCCACGGCCATCACCACCCGACCCCAGTTGGCGTCCTCGCCGGCGAGGGCGGTTTTCACCAACGGGCTGTCGGCGATCGACTTGGCGAGCTTGCGGGCCGAGGCCGGGCTGGCGGCGCCGTCCACGGTGACCTTGACGAATTTGGTCGCCCCCTCCCCGTCGCGCACGAGCTGGTGGGCGAGGTCGAGCATCACCTGGTCGAGGGCGCGGGAGAAATCCTTCAGCCGGCGGTCGCCGACCCGGCCGATGCGCGGCGCGCCCGACGCCCCGGTGGCGAACAGCAGGCAGGTGTCGTTGGTCGAGGTGTCGCCGTCGACGGTCACCGAATTGAAGGTGGTGCGCACGTGCAGTCCCAGCATGGCGCGCAGCACGTTCGGATGAATGTCCGCATCGGTGACGATGAAGGCCAGCATGGTCGCCATGTCCGGCGCGATCATGCCCGAGCCCTTGGCGATGCCGGCGACGCGCACCTTCACGCCGTCGATCTCGCACTCGGCGTACGAGCCCTTGGGGAAGGTGTCGGTGGTCATGATGCCGCGGGCCGCGGCGGCCCAGTTGTCGGCGGATAGACCCGCCTCGACCTCGGCCAGACGGACGGCGATCCTGCGGTCGTCCAGAACGACGCCGATCACCCCGGTCGATGCCAGCATCACGTCGCGCTGGCGGCAGCCGAAACGCTTGGCGACCTCCGAGGCCGTCCGCCGCGCCGCATCCGCCCCGGCCTTGCCGGTGAAGGCGTTGGCGCAGCCGGCGTTGACGACCAGGGCCCGGACGTCAGAGCCGCCGCCCTCGCCGCCGAGGTGGCGCTTGCACCAGTCCACCGGCGCCGAGCCGACCTTGTGACGGGTGAAGACGCCGGCGCAGGTCGTGCCGGGCGCGAAGCGAAACACCACCAGGTCGTCCCGCTCGTGCTTGTAGAAGCCGGCCCGGGCGGTGGCGATCTCCACGCCGGGGACCGGCGGCATGACCGGAAACGGCACGGCCAGGGGCGAGACCTGCAGGCCGGGCTTGCCCGGCGCGGCGCGGGCCGGCGCCCGGGTCCGCTTCAGCGCCGTGGCCAGCGGATCCAGCGCCTTCTCCAGCGCCTGTTCGATCTTCTGGCCGGCGCCGCCCCGGCCGGGTTCGCCCGCGCGGCTCATGACGCCTTCGCCGGAGCGGCCGCAGCGGCCGCGGGAGCAGGAGCGGTCGGGCCGG
>JAEYUE010000132.1 GCA_023433655.1 Pseudomonadota bacterium
GCGAGCCTCGCAATACAGCCGCCGGCGCGGTAAGCGGGGCCATGCACCGCGAGCGGAGCGCCTCCGCCGCGACGGACAACGGCTCAGGGGCTGCTTGATGACTCAGTGGGTGTACGGCTTCGGCGGCGGGTCCGCCGACGGCGATGCGTCGATGAAGAACCTTCTCGGCGGCAAGGGGGCGAACCTCGCCGAGATGTCCTCGCTGGGCCTTCCGGTGCCGCCGGGTTTCACCATCACCACGGAGGCGTGCAACCACTACTACCGCAACGGCCAGTCCTATCCCGCCGACCTGGAGGCCCAGGTGAAAGCCGGGCTGGAGAAGGTCCAGGCGGTCGTCGGCAAGACCTTCGGCGATCCGAAGAATCCGCTGCTGGTCTCGGTCCGCTCGGGAGCACGCGCCTCCATGCCGGGCATGATGGACACCGTCCTCAACCTCGGCCTAAACGATGAGACGGTCGAGGGCCTCGCCGCCCTGTCCGGCGACCGCCGCTTCGCCCTCGACAGCTACCGCCGCTTCATCACCATGTACTCCAACGTCGTGCTGGGCCTCAGCCACGACGACTTCGAGGAGGTGCTGGACGACCACAAGGACCGACTCGGCGTCACCGTCGACACCGATCTGGCCGCAGGCGACTGGGAGAAGGTTGTCGCTGACTACAAGGCGGTGGTCGCGGACCGGCTGGGCCAGCCCTTCCCGCAGGATCCGCACGATCAGCTGTGGGGCGCGATCGGCGCCGTCTTCGCCAGTTGGATGAACGACCGGGCCAGGTTCTATCGCCGCATGCACGACATCCCCGAGAGCTGGGGCACGGCGGTGAATGTGCAGTCGATGGTGTTCGGCAACATGGGCGACACCTCGGCCACCGGCGTGGCCTTCACCCGCAATCCTTCAACCGGCGAGGCGAAGCTGTATGGCGAATTCCTGATCAACGCCCAGGGCGAGGACGTCGTCGCCGGCATCCGCACGCCGCAGTCGCTGACCCGGGCCGGGCGTGAGGAGATGGGCGAGACCGCCCCCTCGATGGAGGAGGCCATGCCCGAGGTCTTCGCGCAGTTCGTTGAAGTGGTCGGGAAGCTTGAGACCCACTACCGCGACATGCAGGACATCGAGTTCACGGTCGAGCAGGGCCGGCTGTGGATGCTGCAGACCCGCAACGGCAAGCGCACCGCCAAGGCGGCGCTGAAGGTCGCCGTCGACCTGGCCGCCGAGGGCGTGATCTCGCAGGAGGAGGCGATCAGCCGGGTCGAGCCCGCCGCGCTGGACCAGCTGCTGCACCCGACCCTCGACCCAAGGGCTCACCGCACCATCGTCGCCACCGGCCTGCCGGCCTCGCCGGGCGCGGCGACCGGCAAGGTGGTGTTCGACGCCGACGAGGCCGAACGCATGGCCCAGCTCGGCGACGCCGTCATCCTCGTCCGCGAGGAGACCAGCCCGGAAGACATCCACGGCATGCACGCCGCCCGCGGCATCATCACCGCCCGCGGCGGCATGACCAGCCACGCCGCGGTGGTGGCGCGCGGGATGGGCCGCCCCTGCGTCTCCGGCGCCGGCGAAATCCACATCGACGACAAGTCGAGAACCTTCACCGCCCGCGGCCGCACCTTCTCGGCCGGCGACGTGGTCACCATCGACGGCTCCAAGGGGGAGGTGCTCGAGGGCGCCGTGCGGATGATCGAGCCGGAACTGACCGGCGACTTCCAGACCCTGATGGCCTGGGCCGACAACGTCCGGCGGCTGAAGGTGCGCGCCAATGCGGAGACGCCGCTGGACGCCAAGACGGCGCGCGGCTACGGCGCCGAGGGCATCGGCCTGTGCCGCACCGAGCACATGTTCTTCGACGACACCCGCATCGCCGCGGTTCGCGAGATGATCCTCGCCGACGACGAGGCCGGCCGCCGGGCCGCACTGGCGAAGATCGCACCGTTCCAGAAAGCCGATTTCGTCGAGCTGTTCACCATCATGAGCGGCCTGCCGGTCACCGTGCGCCTGCTCGACCCGCCGCTGCACGAGTTCATCCCGCATTCCGACGCCGACATGGACGCGCTCGCCGCCGCCCAGGGGCTGGACGCCGCCAAGCTGAAGCGCCGGGCCAGGGAGCTGCACGAGACCAACCCCATGCTCGGCCACCGCGGCTGCCGCCTCGGCGTCGCCTATCCCGAGATCTACGAGATGCAGGTCCGGGCCGTGCTGGAGGCGGCGCTTGAGGTCAAGAAGGCCTCGGGCGTGGCCCCGATCCCCGAAATCATGCATCCGCTGGTCGCGCTCGGCCTTGAGATGAAATACCTGCGAGAGCTCACCGACCGCACCGCCGAGGCGGTCCTCGCCGAGGCGGGCGACCGGGTCGACTACCTCGTCGGCACCATGATCGAACTGCCCCGCGCCGCCCTGCGCGCCGCCGACCTGGCCGAACACGCCCAGTTCTTCTCCTTCGGCACCAACGACCTGACCCAGACCACCTTCGGCATCAGCCGCGACGATTCCGGCCGCTTCCTGCAGGCCTATATGGACAAGGGCATCTTCGAGACCGATCCCTTCGTCCGGCTCGACCAGGACGGCGTCGGCGACCTGATCCGCATCGCCGCCGAACGCGGCAGGGGCACGCGGGCTGGAATGAAGATGGGCATCTGCGGCGAGCACGGCGGCGACCCCGCCTCCATCGCCTTCTGCGAGACCGTCGGCCTCGACTACGTCAGCTGCTCGCCCTACCGCGTGCCGATCGCCCGCCTCGCCGCCGCCCAGGCGGCGCTGGACGCCCGATCCGGGACAGCACGCGAGAAGGATCGGTAGCAAGCTCTTCGCCATGATAAGACCACGATAAGGTCAATATTGGCGTAGCGCTGTCTGTGTCAGTCTGTGCACACCCGGATTCAAGTCGATTCAAGGTTCTGGAACGACGGCGAGGGCGAACCATTTGTATCCGCACTGGAGGGGGTTGGTGACCGCAGAAGTCACCGCAATCCAGAGGATACAAATCGATGCGTAACGTTCTTCTCGCCACCGCCGCCCTTACTTTGATGGCGGTTCCGGCCGTGGCCCAGGATCGCGGCCCGGTGACCGGCTCGATCGGCTACACCCAGTTCGACAGCGACGTGGCCGACCTGGGCGCCATCACCGGCCGTCTCGGCTACGACTTCACGCCCAACTTCGGGATCGAGGGCGAGGCTTCGGTCGGCGTCCGCGACGACGAGGTGACCATCGCCGGCGTCGACGGCTCGGTCGAGCACGAGTACGACGCCGCCGTCTACGGCGTGGCCAAGGTGCCGGTGTCGCCGAACCTCGAACTGTTCGGCCGCGTCGGCTACGGAACGACCTCGATCAAGACCGACGTCGCCGGCTTCACCGCCAGCGAGGACGGCGAGAGCCTGAACTACGGGGCCGGCGCCAACTGGTTCTTCGACAGCCAGAACGGCGTCCGCGCCGACTGGACCCGTCGGGACTTCCAGGATGACGGCGCCGGCGAGGTCGACACCTGGAGCCTTGGCTACGTCCGCCGCTTCTAGGTTCTTCGATCGCCGATACGGCAAGGCCCGCGACCTTGGTCGCGGGCCTTTGTCATTTCAGGTGGGCGGTTCAGACCACGCCGGGCTGCAGCGCCCAGCGCATCGAGCCTTCGCCGAAGGGCTTGAAGAACAGGTCCCGGTATCGCTCGAACACCTCGACAATCCGGTTGGCCAGATCTTGGGCGACGGTCTCGCCGCGCTGTCGCTTCATCGCGCAGACGCACTGGACGACGTCCTTCTGATGGGCCGAGCCGCCCATACGCTTGAGCACCGCGGCGATGTCCTGCGCCAGCGGATCGATCTGCGAAGTCCATGGATTGGTGTTCTGAGTCATCCGGGACACCCCCTTGTTCTCGACACAGAAGAACGGGTCGCAAATACTGGCCAGGGATGCAAGCGTGGCCGCGAATTCGTGATCGGCGCGAGCCGGGCGGAGCCCCGACCGTCGTCGGGCGTTTCCAGAGCATGACCCGTATGCCCCTGACCCTCCTCGCCGCGCTCGCCGTCGCCGCCTGCGGCCCGGGCGAGCCCAATCCCCCGACCGAGCCCGCGGAGCCGGTCGACACGCCCGACGCCGCCGCCCCGGCGCCGACGCCGCCGCCGGGCCTGGGCCCGGCCCTGCCTGGAGCAGGCCCCCGCAACTTCGTCGGCCGCTGGGCCGCGGACGTGTCGTGGTGCCCCAACACGTCAGGGGCAGAGCGGCCGATCGAGATCACCACGACCCGCTTCGAGGGCTATGAGAACAGCTGCGCCATCGACGCCATCCAGCAGGTCGCCGACGGGTACGAGGCCGATCTGACCTGCATGGCGGAGGGCTCGGTCGCGAAGGAGCGGGTGCGGATGTCGGTGACCGGCCAGACCCTGAAGCTGACCTGGCTGAACCGCGACAACGCTGTGGTCGATCTGACCAAATGCACGACGCTTGAGGACACCCCCGCGCCCTAGGCGTCAGTTGAAGAGGAAGTGCATCACGTCGCCGTCCTTGACGACGTAGCTCTTGCCCTCGGCGCGCATCTTGCCGGCTTCCTTCGCGCCCTGTTCGCCCTTGAGGGCGACGAAGTCGGGGAAGGCGATGGTCTCGGCGCGGATGAAGCCCTTCTCGAAATCCGTGTGGATCACGCCGGCCGCCTGCGGCGCCGTGGCCCCGACCGGGATGGTCCAGGCGCGGGCCTCCTTGGGGCCGACGGTGAAATAGGTCTGCAGGCCCAGCAGGGCGTAGGCCTCGCGGATCAGGCGGTTCAGACCCGGCTCCTCCAGGCCCATGCTCTCCAGGAACTCGGCCTGTTCTTCGGCATCCAGCACGGCCAGTTCGGAATCGATCTTCGCCGAGATGACCACCGCCTTGGCGTTGTCGGCGGCCGCGCGTTCGGCGACGAGAGCGGACAGCTCATTGCCCTTGTCGGCCGAACCCTCGTCGACGTTGGCCACATAGAGGGCCGGCAGGGAGGTCAGCAACTGCAGCATATGCCAGGCCTTGAGGTCCTCCTTGTCGACCTCGACCACCCGCGCCGGCTTGCCGGCGCGCAGGGGCTCCAGCGCCATGTTGATCAGGCGCAGCGTCTGCTGCGCTTCCTTGTCGCCCGTCTTCGCCCGCTTCTCGACGTTGACGACCCGCTTCTCCAGGCTTTCGAGGTCGGCCAGCATCAGCTCGGTCTCGATGATCTCGAGGTCGGAAACCGGGTCGATGCGGTTCTCGACGTGGGTGATGTCATTGTCGACGAAGCATCGGGCCACGAAGGCCACGGCGTCGCAGTCGCGGATATTGGCCAGGAACTGGTTGCCGAGGCCCTCGCCCTTCGACGCCCCGCGCACCAGGCCGGCCACGTCGACGAAGGTGATGCGCGCCGGAATGATCTCCTTCGATCCCGCGATGGCCGCCAGTTGCTCCAGCCGCGGTTCGGGCACGGCCACGTCGCCGGTGTTCGGCTCGATGGTGCAGAAGGGATAGTTGGCCGCCTGGGCCGCCGCCGTCTTGGTGAGGGCGTTGAAGAGGGTGGACTTGCCGACGTTGGGCAGGCCGACGATCGCGACTTTCAGAGCCATGAGGCGGGATGTTCCTTGGTGAGCGCGAGCCTTTAGCGGCTCGCGTCCGGTTTGTCAGGCCGGGCGCAGGCTAGTGCGCCGCGTGGCCCGAGTCGGTGAGCGGGGGCTGGCCGACGGCCGCCGTCACTTCCAGCGGGGGGGCGGAGCCGAAGGTCAGCGTCAGGGCGACTGTGTCGCCGGTCTTGAGCGGCTGTTCCACGGCCATCAGCATGATGTGGTTGCCGCCCGGCTTCAGCTCCACCGCCTGACCGGCGGGCAGGGGCAGGCCGTCCTCAAGCTGGCGCATCATCATCATGTTGCTCTCCATGCGGGACTCGTGGATCTCGACCCGGCCGGCGACCGGGCTGCTGACGGCCATGAGGCGATCGTCCGCCGCGGAGGTGAGGGTCAGGTAGCAGCCGGTGCTGTGGCGGCCGTTCGGCGTCGGGCGGCACAGGGCGTTGGCGACCTGAACCGGCGCAGCGGTGGTGCCGGTCCCGCCGGCGCCGCCCTGCGAGCACGCGGCGAGGCCGCCGACGAGGGCGGCGAGGGCGAGACAGGTCAGGGCGCGCGACATCGGTGAAGCCTTAAGTGGAGAGGCGGGTCTATCCCCGGGCGGCGATAGCGGCAAGGCGACGGGCGGTCGCGCTCAGAGCTCGCCGCTGGCGGCCTGGCGCGGGCTGAACTTCGGGGCCGGCGCCAGCCGCATGACCTCGGCCTGGTAGCGGTCGTCGTCGCCCGCCAGGGCGAAGGGTAGGGCGTCGGCCACCGCTGTCAGCATGGCTTCCAGCCAGGCCTGGTCGGCCTTGTGAAAGTCGCTGAGCACATGCGCGTGAACCAGTTCAGGCGCGCCGGGATGACCGACGCCCATGCGGGCCCGCCGGAAGTCGGGACCCAGCTGGCTGATCAGCGAGCGCACGCCGTTCTGACCGGCGGCCCCGCCCCCCTTCTTCATCCGGAACCGGCCGGGCGCCAGGTCGATCTCGTCATGGAAGACGATGACCTCGGACGGCTCGACCTTGTAGAAACGGGCCGCCTCGGCCACGGCCCGGCCGCTCTCGTTCATATAGGTCTGCGGCTTCATCAGCAGGACCTTGACCCGCCCCTTGGCGGTGTCGACCTCGCCCTCGCGGATCACCGACTGGAACTTGGCGCGCTCGGGCCCGAACGACCAGCGTCGCGCGATCTCGTCGGCGGCCATGAAGCCGATGTTGTGGCGGTTTTTCTCGTATCTGGGGCCGGGATTGCCCAGGCCGGCGATGATCAGCATGGCGGAGTCCGGATAAGGAAACGGCCCCGTCCGTTTCCGGAGAGGGCCGTTCCAGTAGCAGCTTGTCGCGGGAGGATCAGCCCTCGGCGTCTTCCTCGGCGGCCTGTTCGGTGGCCTCGACCTCGGCGGCCTCAACGGCGGCTTCGGCTTCCTGCGCCTCGTCAGCGGCGGCCGAGATGGCGGCCGAAGAGGTCTTGATCGAGGCGATCACGAAGTCGCGGTCGGTAATGGTCGGCTCGACCTCGTCCGTGCCCTTGAGGTCGGTCCAGCGGATGATGTCGCCCAGCTTGTGGCCGGCCAGGTCGACGATCAGGTCTTCCGGGATGTGGTCGGCGCGGACCTTCACCTCGACGGCGTGGCGGACGACTTCCAGCGAACCGCCCTGCCGGAAGGCCTCGCACTTGTCTTCATTGATGAAGTGGACCGGGATCTCGATCTTGATGGTCTGCTTCTCGTCGACGCGCATCAGGTCGAAGTGCAGCGGACGGTCGGTGACCGGGTCGAACTGGACGTCGCGGGCGATGACCGGCTGCGTCTCGTCGCCGTACTTCAGGGTCACCAGGTGGCCCAGAAGCTTGCCGGTGTAGAGCGACTTGCGGAAGGCGCGCTCGTTCACCGAGATCGCGACCGGGGCTTTGTCGCCGCCGTACAGCACGCCGGGGACCATGCCCGCACGACGCGCGGCGCGGGCGCCGCCGGTGCCGACGCCTTCGCGGACATCAACGTTCAGAATGATCTCGGCCATCTGGCTCGCCTCAACAACAGAAACGCCGCGCTGACGCACTCGCCTGCGCGGCGGGGTCCTCGAACCCTCGAATTCAAGAGCGCGGGCTATTACACGCAGACGCCGGGAGACGCAACCGTCCAGGCGCCCGTGCGCGGCCGCGGATCAGCCGTCGCTGTTCAGAGCGGTCGTGGCCGAGGCCGAGGCCGCCGCGGCCCCGGCCGCCACCGGCGTCTGGACGGGCGTATCGCTTTCGGCCACTTCCGTCGCCGGAGCCGCCAGGATCGCGGGCTTGATGTTCTGGGCGGTGCAGGTGGCCAGATCGCGCGCCACGTGCCGGCCGACGCAGAAGATGTCCTCGTAGCTCGGGCGCGACGCGGCCAGGCACTGGAACAGCATCAGCTTGGACATGTTCAGGCAGAACTCGCTGCTCTGCTCAACCGTCAGGGCCTCGGTGTTGGCGCGGCTGTCCTCGCCTCCGGCCCCGAGGGCGGCGAGCGCCGCCAGGGCCAGCGAACGCACCACCGCCGGCGTATAGGGCGGGCCCGCGCGGGCCGGCGTCACCTCGAGCCCCGAGCCGCTGTTGGCGGCGGTGAACAGGCGGGCCGACTCCTCGGCAGAGGGCAGCATCTGCACCGCCGAGAGGGCCTTGGCGCTCTGCAGTCGGCCGTCGCGATCGGCGATGTTGACCACCGCCCAGCGGCGCCGCGGATCGGAGCGGGCCTGGATGGCGTAGGCGTCTTCCTCGACGGCCTCGGCGATGGCCAGCATGGCGGCGGAGTCGCGTCCGATCGCCTCGACGATCAGGCCGGCGGCGGCGTCGGCGCCCGGCAGCATCGCGGCCGTGGAGGGGTCAGCGATGATGCGGGCGACCATCTCCTGGCGAATGGCCGGGTCGACCGCATAGGTCCGGACGCCCTGCACGAACTCGGGCGACTGCAGGGCGAGGATGGAGCCGTAGGCGATCATGCCGCGCGACAGTTGGGCGGGCTCGTAGGAGGCGCCCTTGCGGATGGCGGCCTGGATCGACTCCGCATTCTCGAAGCCGGCCTGGATGGTGGCCACGTCGCGCATGAACGCGACGTAGATCGAGGCGGCCTGGGCCACGCCTTCGTTCAGACTGACAGCCGGCGGGGGCGGCGGGGGCGGCGCGGGTTCCGGCTCCGGCTCGGGGGTGGCGCAGGCGGCGAGAACCGACATCGCGGCGATGGCGGCCAGCGACAGGCCGCGGCGGAAACGAGCCTCAAACATGCGAAACCCCACCCTGGACGCGGGCGCCGCCTCGGGGCGCCGAAACTTCGGACGCTCTTATAACGCGGCCGAAGTGGTTCCACGAGCGTTAATGCGTCGCGGCCCGGGCGGGACAGGGCGAACACAGCCCGGTCATTCAGGCGTGGGGCGATCCGGCTGGGTGTTCAATCTTTCCGTTATCGAGGCCGGCGGGCGCGAGTCGGCCTCGGGCCGCGGCGCCGGGACTGGTTCCACCGGAGTCCGGACGGGCCGCGGCGGAGGCGTTACAGTGGGACTCTCGGGGACCGTCCGGATGATGATCGGCTCGGCGCTTCGCGGCGGCGGCTCGTCCACGACGTCCGAAACGGTGACGATCGGCGCCGGCATCGCGGCCCCGCGCGAACAGGTCGCCAGGTCGCGCACGATATGCCGCCCGAGGCAGAACATGTCCTCGTAGTTCGGACGCGAGGCGGCCAGGCACTGGAACAGGTTCAGCTTCGACATCGACAGGCAGCCCTGGCTGACCCGGTCGAACTGCAGGGCGTCGGTGTTGGCCAGCGCGTTGTCGCCCGCGGAGCCCAGCGCGGCCAACGCCGCGAGCGCCAGGGCGTTGGTCACCGCCGGCGGATAGGGCGGCTTGCGCGGCGCGCCGCTGACCGGCAGGGCGCCGCCGCCGCTGTGGGCGGCCGCGTACAGGCGCGCGGCCTCCTCGGCGGAGGCGGTGAAGGTCTGGGCGGAACGCGCCTTTGCGAACTCAAGGCGGCCTTCGCGGTCCCGCACCTCGGCCACGCCCCAGGGTCGGCGTGGATCCCAGGCCGCCTGGATGGCGTAGGCGTCGTTCTCGATCGAGTTGGCCGCCCGGCTCAGGGCGTCGATGTCCGCCGACAAGGTGGCCATGACCAGCCCCGCGGCGGTCTGGGCGCCCGGCAGGGTTGAGGCGTAGGCAGGGTCCGCCACGATGCGGGCGACGAGCCGCTGTCGCGACGCCGGGTCGTCGGTCAAGCCCCTGACGCCGGAGACGAACTCGGGCGACTGCAGGGCGAGTATCGAGGCGTAGGCGACGAGGCCTCGGGAAATCTGCTCGGGGTCGTAGCCCGCGCCCCGCCGCAGCGCGGCCTGGATTTCGTCCGGATGGGTGAAGCCGCCCTCGAGAGCGGCCATGTCGCGGCTGAACGCCATGTAGACGGCGGCGGCGTCGACGACGCTCTGGTTGAGGCTGATGCGCGGCGGCGTGCGTGCCGCAATCTCGGCGGCGACGCGGGCGGCTTCCGCCTCCGCCTCTGACACCGCGTTGTTGGATGCGCAGCTGCCCAGCAAGGCGGCGGCGGCGAGAACAGCGACAGACAAGCCGCCGCGCAGGGATACCGGACGCATCGGGACTCCTCGGATTGCCGGCGTCCAGCAACGCCTAACCTGACGGCGCAAATGGGGCAGGCGCCGGTCGGGTTCCGAGAAACTAGTCGAACAGCTTGGAGACGGATTCCTCGTTGGCGATGCGCCGGATGGCCTCGCCGATCAGCGGCGCGACCGTGACGCAGCGGATCTTCGGGCAGGCGAGGACCTCGTGAGGTTGCTCGATCGAGTCGGTGATGACCAGCTCCTTCAGCGGGCCGTCGTTGACCCGCTGGACCGCCGGGCCCGACAGCACCCCGTGGCTGATGTAGGCTGAGACCTCGACCGCGCCCTTGTCGATCAGGGCCTTGGCCGCGTTCACCAGGGTGCCGCCCGAATCGACGATGTCGTCGAACAGGATGCAGCGGCGGCCCTCGACGTCGCCGATGATGTTCATCACCTCGCTC
>JAEYUE010000299.1 GCA_023433655.1 Pseudomonadota bacterium
TGTTCCTGATCGTCACGGTGTCGCTGCTGTGGATGCATTTCGCCGTCCGGCAGATGGAGGCGACCGCCCTGCGCGAAGGCCGGGCGATCACCGGCCTGCCCGAGCTGCCGGAGATGGAGCCGATCCATGAGCCGGCGAAGCCGATGCTCGAGCGCCTGCGCAAGGCCCGCGCCGGCGTGCTGGCCGACTGGCGGCCCGAGGACGCGGACTTCTGGCGCACCACCGGCCGGTCCGTGGCGCGGCGCAATCTGTGGATCTCGACCTTCTGCCTGCTGCTCGCCTTCGCCGTGTGGATGGTGTGGAGCGTGGTGGTGGCGCAGCTGCCGCGGCTCGGCTTCGCCTTCACCACCGATCAGCTGTTCTGGCTGGCCGCCCTGCCCGGCCTGTCGGGCGCGACCTTCCGCATCTTCTACGCCTTCATGGTGCCGGTGTTTGGCGGGCGGCTGTGGACGGCGGTGTCGACCGCCTCGCTGCTGATCCCGGCCTTCGGCATCGGCTACGCCGTTCAGGACCCGGACACGCCGTACCTGATCTTCCTCGTGCTGGCCCTGCTGTGCGGCTTCGGGGGCGGCAACTTCGCCTCGTCCATGGCCAACATCGGCTTCTTCTTTCCCAAGGCCGAGCGCGGCAACGCCCTCGCCCTGAACGCCGGTCTGGGCAATCTCGGGGTCAGCCTGATGCAGTTCCTGGTGCCGATCGTGGTCACCTTCTCGGTCTTCGGAGCGTTGGGAGGCCAAGCCCAGGTCGCCGATGACGGCGCCCGCGTCTGGGCCCAGAACGCCGGCTTCATCTGGGTGCCCTTCATCATGCTCGGGACCCTGGCGGCCTGGTTCGGTATGAACGACATCGCCTCGGCCAAGGCCTCGTTCTCGGACCAGGCGGCGATCTTCCGGCGCACGCACAACTGGCTGATGTGCTGGCTCTACACCGGCACCTTCGGCTCGTTCATCGGCTTCTCGGCCGGCTTCCCCCTGCTGGCCCGGCTGGTGTTCCCCGAGGTGAACGCCATGCAGTACGTCTTCCTCGGGCCGCTGATCGGCGCCCTCTCGCGGGCCGGCACCGGCTGGGTCTCCGACCGCTGGGGCGGCGCGCGCGTCACCCTGTGGGTGTTCGTCGGCATGATCGTCGCCGTGGCCGGCATGCTCTGGGCCCTGTCGGTCGCCTCCTTCCCCGCCTTCTTCGGCAGCGTGCTGGCCCTGTTCTTCCTCACCGGGGTCGGCAACGCCTCCACCTTCCAGATGATCGGCCCGATCATGACGCTGGAGACGGCGCGGCTGGCCCCGGCCCTCTCTCCCGTCGAGCAACGGGTGCGGGCGGACCGCGAAGCCGCCGCCATCGTCGGCTTCACCTCGGCCGTGGCGGCCTTCGGCGCCTTCTTCATTCCCAAGGCCTATGGCGCATCCATCGACGCGACCGGCGGGCCCGAGGCGGCGCTGTGGGGCTTCCTGGTCTTCTATCTCAGCTGCGCCGCCCTGACTTGGGTCGTCTACGCCGGCCCGCGCGGCCTGCTCCGCGCCGTCGAAGGGCGGCGCGCGCCTGCTCCTCCTCATCCAGCCCAAGCGGAAGGCAGCCCGTCATGAGCCACTTTCTCGATCGCCTGACCTATTTTCGTCGCGACAGGGAGACCTTCGCCGACGGCCACGGCCTGACGACGCGCGAGAACCGGGACTGGGAGGACGCCTATCGAACCCGCTGGGCGGCGGACAAGATCGTCCGCTCCACCCACGGCGTGAACTGCACCGGCTCCTGCTCGTGGAAGATCTACGTCAAGGGCGGCATCGTCACCTGGGAGACCCAGCAGACCGACTACCCGCGCACCCGGCCCGACCTGCCGAACCACGAACCGCGCGGCTGCCCCCGCGGGGCCAGCTACAGCTGGTACCTGTATTCCGGCACCCGCATCAAATACCCGCTCATCCGCGGCCGCCTGCTCCGCCACTGGCGCGAGGCGCGCAAGACCCTGGGTCCCGTGGCCGCCTGGCGCTCGATCGTCGACGATCCCGCCAAACGCCACAGCTGGGTGTCCCGGCGCGGGCGCGGCGGCTTCATCCGCGCCGGCTGGGACGAGGCGACCGAGCTGATCGCCGCCGCCAACGCTCACACCATCAGGGAGTACGGCCCGGACCGCATCGCCGGCTTCTCGCCGATCCCGGCCATGTCGATGATCTCCTACGCGGCCGGCAGCCGCTACCTGTCGCTGCTCGGGGGGACCATCCTCAGCTTCTATGACTGGTACTGCGACCTGCCGCCCTCTTCGCCGCAGACCTGGGGCGAGCAGACGGACGTGCCGGAGAGCGCGGACTGGTACAACGCCGGCTTCCTGCTGGTGTGGGGCTCGAACATCCCGCAGACCCGCTCGCCCGACGCCCACTTCTATTCCGAAGTCCGCTACAAGGGGACCAAGAGCGTCGTCATCACGCCGGACTATTCCGAGGCGTCGAAGTTCGCCGACATGTGGCTGCACCCCAAGCAGGGGACCGACGCGGCCCTGGCGCTGGCCTTCGGCCACGTCATTCTCAAGGAGTTCCACTGCGACCGGCAGGCGCCCTACTTCGCCGAGTACGGCCGCCAGTATTCGGACTTCCCCCTGCTGGTGAAGCTGGTCGAGCGCGACGGCCGGCTGGTCGCCGACCGCATGGTCCGCGCCGCCGACTTCCGCCACGACCTGGGCGAGAAGGCCAACCCGGACTGGAAGGCGGTCGGGATCGACGAGATCAGCGGCAAGGTCGTCTGCCCGCAGGGTCAGTCGGGCCACCGCTGGGGCGACCCGGGCAAGTGGAACCTCGAGGAGAAGGACGGCAAGGGCAAGGACATCCGCCTGCGCCTGTCGCTGGCCGACGACCACGACGAGATCGCGCCCGTCGGCTTCCCCTATTTCGGCGGCACGGCGCCCGAGTCCTTCGTCTCGACCAGTCACGAGCAGATCCTCGACCGCAACGTGCCGGTGAAGGGGGTCAAGCTGAAGGACGGCGAGGCGCTGGTCGCCACCGTCTTCGACCTTTTCTGCGCCAACTACGGCGTCGACCGCGGCTTCGGCGGCGGCAATGTCGCCGTCACCTACGACGACGACGCTCCGTTCAGCCCGGCCTGGGCCGAGACCGTCACCGGCGTCCCGCGCGAGGCCATCAT
>JAEYUE010000063.1 GCA_023433655.1 Pseudomonadota bacterium
ACGCTTACGGCGCTTAGGTGGCGCCGATGGCGGTGGCGACCTTGTTGAACTGGGTCGAGATGTTCGAGCCCAGGGCGGTCACGGCGGCGATGATCACGACGGCGATGAGGGCGGCGATCAGGCCATATTCGATGGCCGTGGCGCCCGACTCATCGGACATGAACTTCGAAATGAACTTCTTCATGGCGGTTTCCTTTGCAGACGAGGAAGCGAGCTACTGAACGCGGGGGGGAGCCGGTAGCCCGCTTGCCCCCCAAAACGCATCGTCGTTATCGCCCATATCGGTTAAGGGCGGGTCGCCGGGCGTGGTTACCGGAAGATTTACTCCAATGGCGTCCGTTTTGACCCTCGCCAGCTGTGCGGTTTACGGCGGCGAGCCCTTGCGTGACCTGTATTCCCGCGGCCGTTTCAAACTTTGTTGAGGTTTCGCAGGCAGGTTCGCCTTCACGCTCCCGCGCGCGCTCGCTCTATGGACACCGTCGCCATGACCCGCACCCACCGCCTGTTCCTCGCCCTCGGCGCGGCCGCTCTGCTGGCCGGCCCCGGCCTCGCCGCGGCCCAGTCCGCCCGCATCAGCGTCGAGATCGACCAGGCCCAGCGCGTCCAGCTGAGCGGTCCGGCCGGCTCGGTCATCGTCGGCAATCCGGAGATCGCCGACGTCACCGTGGTGGACGCCAACACCCTCTACATCACCGGCAAGGGCTATGGCGTGACCGAGGTCGTCGCCGTCGATCCCATCGGCCGGTCGGTGTTCCAGAGCCAGGTCGTGGTCACCGCTGGAGACGGCGCCGGACGGGTCCGGGTGTGGCGCGGCGCCCAGGCCACCGAGATGGCCTGCGCGGCCTCCTGTTCCCCGTCCGTGCGGGGCACCAGCGGTCCCGTCGCCCCAGCCGGAGAATAGCCGCCCGTGACCGGCCGCCGACGCCCCTGGACGGGATGGGGCCGCTCCCTGCGCGGCCTGCTGCGCAACCGTGAAGGTTCCGCCGCGGTCGAGTTCGGCCTCGTCGCCCTGCCCTTCTGCGTGATGATCTTCGCCATTCTCGAAGTGGCCCTGATCTTCACCCTCGATTCGGTGCTCGAGAACGCCGCCATCTCCACCGGCCGGCTGGTGCGCACCGGCCAGGCGAGTGCCCAGGGCATGACGGCGGCCGAGTTCAAAACCCAGTTGTGCAGCCGGATGAGCATCTTCGCCGGCGATTGCGAGACCAAGGCGACCATCGACGTGCGGGTCATTCCGCAGTTCAACGTCACGCCGCCGGATCCCCTCGCCGGCGAAGGCTTCGATCCCAGCGGCCTGACCTACGCGAACGGCAATCCCGGCGACCTGATCCTCGTGCGCGTCTGGTACCGCCACCCGTTGCTGACGACCTTCCTGTCGCAGGGCCTGTCGAACGTGGGCGACCGGACCGCCATGCTGACCGCCACCACCGCCTTCAGAAACGAGCCCGCCGGATGAAGCGCAGCCTGATCCGACGCTGGACCGGAGACGAGCGCGGCGTCTCGGCGATCGAATTCGCCATGCTCGCGCCCGTGCTGATCGCCTTCTACATGGGCATGACCGAGTTCTGTCAGGGCTTCATGGCCCAGAAGCGGATGGGCCATGTCTCGGCCACGGTGGCCGATCTGGTCGCCCAGGAGGAGACGGTCCCGGCGGCGACCATAGACGACATCTTCGACATCGGCGGGCTGATCATGAAGCCCTTTCCGACCACGACCCTGCACCAGCGGGTGTCGAGCGTCACCCGCACCGGCGGCGTGGACATGATCGACTGGAGCCGCGGCGACGGCATGGAGGCGCGGGCCGAGGGCTCGACCCTGACCCTGCCGGCCGACCTGGTCGAGGAGGGGCAGAGCGTCATCGTGGCCGAGGTGACCTATGACTACGACTCGGCGGCCGACTATCTGATGCCGGGGCTGACGCGGTTCGCCCACACCTACTACCTGCGTCCGCGGACGGTGGACCGGACGACCTGCCCCGACTGCTAGGCTCCGGCCAGGGCCTCGCGCAGGGCGAGGATCTTGACCTCGGTCTCGGCCAGTTCCGAGGCGGGGTCGCTGTCGGCGACGATGCCGGCCCCGGCGAGGGTGCGGAAGCGCCAGACCGCCCCTGATCGCTCGAACGCGGCGGTGCGGATCAGCACCGAGGCGGTCAGGCCGCCGTCGTCACCCATGTGGAACAGGCTGCCGCACCACGGCCCGCGCGGCGGCTCGTGCGCGGCGATGACCTTCATGGCCTGGTGCTTGGGCGCCCCGGTGATCGAGCCGGGCGGGAAGGTCGCGGCGAGAAGGTCGGCCGGGCCGACCCCCGGGTCCGCGGTCGCGGTCACCGTCGAGACCAGGTGGTGCACGGTCGGATGGCTCTCGATCCCGAACAGCCGGCTGACGGCGACCGAGCCGGGCGCGGCGGCGCGGGACAGGTCGTTGCGCATCAGGTCGACGATCATCAGGTTCTCGGCCCGGTCCTTGGCGCTGGCCTGAAGCTCGGCGGCGAGGGCGGCGTCGCGGACGGGATCCGGGTCGCGCGGCCGGGTGCCCTTGATCGGCCGCGTCTCGATGCGGCCGGAGGCGGGATCGAAGGTCAGGAACAGCTCGGGCGAGTTGGAGACCAGGGCCCGGTCGCCCAGTCGCCAGAAGGCCCCGTAGGCGGCGGCGCGGCCGGCGAGGCGCAGCAGGACGTCGAAGGGATCGGCGTCGGCCCGCAGTTCGCCGCCCCAGGCGCGGGCGATATTGGCCTGGAAGAGCTCGCCGGACGCGATCCTGGCCACCACGTCGGCGACGGCGGCGAGGTAGGCCCCCGGCGGAGCCTCGGGTTCGAAGGCGATGGCGGGCGGCGGCGGGGGACTGGGCAGGTCGAGGGCCCCGGCCAGCCAGCCCCCGGCGGCG
>JAEYUE010000149.1 GCA_023433655.1 Pseudomonadota bacterium
CCGAAGCGGATGACGTCGTCGCGGACGTCGGCGACCACCCCGGCGTCCAGCAGGCGCCTGCGCCACGACGCGGCGTCCGGATGGCGGAAGGCGAGGAAGCGGGCGCGCGCGGCCTCGCCCTCGACCGGATTGATCAGCTCCGCCTGGCCGAGGGCGCCGGCCTCGCCGGCCGCGACGCCTTCCTGGAACCGGACCATCAGCCCGCGCGCGTGATCCGCGACGGCCGCCGTGGTCAGGCCGGCCTCGTCCAGCATCCGCCGCACGGCGTTGAAGCGGTACAGCGGGCTGACGTCGAAGGTCGCGCCCCAGAAGCGGCCGCCGTCGGTGCGGTACTGGACCCCGCCCGGCGGGCCTTCGAGATCGCCGAACTCGGCGAACCAGCCGGTGGTCACGGGCCGGGGGCAGAAGCCGGGCGGGGCGTGCAGGAAGCAGGCCCCCTCGCCGGCCATGGCGTATTTGTAGCCGCCCGCCACATAGAACAGCCGGTCCGCCACCTCCGACAGGTCGGTCGGGGTGGCCATGAAGCCGTGGTAGCCGTCGACCAGCACCCACGGCCCGGCCGGGTCGGCCAGGGCCGCCAGTTCGGTCAGCCGATCGAACATCTGGCCGGTGCGGAAGAAGACCTGGCTGACCACGATCCAGTCGAAGCCGCCGGCTCGGGCCGCCTCGAGGAAGCGGTCGGCGAAGCTGTCGAACGGCTGCAGCGGCACGCGGGTGATGACGGCCTCGCCGGCCTCTTCCCAGCGCTGGCCCTGGCGGCGGAAGGAGTGGAACTCGCCGTCGGTGGACAGGATGCGCACCGGCTTGCGCTCGAAGCCCGAAAACAGGCGCAGCAGGAAGTCGTGGGTGTTGGGCGCGAACACCACCGAGTCGGCCGACGGCAGGCTCAGCTCGCGGGCGACGTGGCCCTGCGCTTCGGGGATGACCTCGCCGAAGATCAGGTCCCACTTGCGGTCGGCGTGGCGGTTGGCGTCGGTCCACGCCCGCACCTGGCCGTCGAACGAGGCGTCGGGCCACAGGTGGTGGCTGTGGGCGGCGAAATGCAGGCGCTCGGTGTCGGCCGAGAGGGCGCGCGAGAACAGGTCCTTGCGCGCGCCCGGCATGGTCAGATCAGCGCGCCGTGGCAGTGCTTGAACTTGCGGCCCGAGCCGCAGGGGCAGTCGGCGTTGCGCGGGGTGCGCTGCCAGTTGGGCGGCAAGGCGTCCACCGGCAGACGGGCGCGGTCCTCGCCCTGCAGCAGGCCCTCGGGCGACTGGGCCGCCGGATTGGCCATCTCGTTCTCGCCGGTGCCGGGGTTCAGGTGGATCTCCTGGAACTCGGGCAGATCCATCACGGGCGGCGGTTCGAAGCGGAATTCCACCGTCATCAGCCAGCGGGTGACGTTGTGGCGCAGCTCGTAGAGCAGCGTCTCGAACAGGTTGAAGGCCTCGGTCTTGTACTCGTTCAGCGGATCGCGCTGGCCGTAGCCGCGCAGGCCGATGACGCCGCGCAGGTGGTCGAGGTGCACGAGGTGCTCGCGCCACTGCATGTCGATCATCTGGAGCATGAACTGCTTCTCCAGACCGCGGGTCTGGTCGGCGCCGATCAGCTCCAGCCGCTCCTTGGCGCGGGCGTCGGCGGCGGCGGTGACCCGCTCCTCGATCTCCTCGTTGGAGACGCCTTCCTCGGCCGCCCACTCGTGCAGCGGCAGCTCGAGGCCGAGGGTCGACTTCACCTTCTCGTCGAGGCCGTCGATGTCCCACTGCTCGGCATAGGCCTTGGGCGGCATGTGCTTTTCGATCAGGTCGGCGATGACGTCGTTGCGGAACTCGGCGACCAGCTCGGACAGATCCTCGGCGTCCATGAATTCCTGGCGCTGCTCGAACACGGCCTTGCGCTGGTCGTTCACGACGTCGTCGTACTTCAGCAGGTTCTTGCGGATGTCGTAGTTGCGGGTCTCGACGCGCTTCTGGGCGGTCTCCACGGCGCGGTTCAGCCATGGGTGCGAGATGGCCTCGCCCTCGGCCACGCCGAAGCTGCGCATGATCCCGTCCAGCCGGTCGCCGGCGAAGATGCGCAGCAGGTCGTCCTCGCAGGACAGGTAGAATTTCGACGTGCCGGGGTCGCCCTGGCGCCCGGTGCGGCCGCGCAGCTGGTTGTCGATGCGGCGGCTCTCGTGGCGCTCGGTGCCGAGCACGAACAGGCCGCCGGCGGCCAGCGACTTCTGCTTCTGGACGGCGATGTCGGCCTTGAACTCGGCCTCGGTGGCGGTCTCCATCTCCGGCGTGACCTCGACCCCGAGGTTGCGCTGCTCCAGACGCCAGCGCTGCATCCGCATCTCGAGGTTGCCGCCCAGCTGGATGTCGGTGCCGCGGCCGGCCATGTTGGTGGCGATGGTCACCGCACCGGGCAGGCCGGCCTCGGCGACGATATAGGCTTCCTGCTCGTGCTGACGAGCGTTCAGCACGTTGTGGGGAATGCCCTTGCCCCGTTTGATTTCGATGTCGAAGTCTTCGTCCTTCAGCGCCTGGTAGGCCTTCTTCGCCTCGCGCCGGACCTTGTCGTCGTCGCTGGCGACCTTCTCCAGCAGGTGCTGGTGCTGCGGCTTCAGCGTCCTGACCTTGACCTCGTATTCATGGGTCTTGAGCAGTTCGGACAGGACCTCGGACTTCTCGATCGACACCGTGCCGACGAGGATCGGCTGGCCGCGCACGTGGCATTCCGCGATCTGGGCCGCGATGGCCAGGTTCTTCTCGGCCGAGGTGCGGAAGATCTCGTCGTCGTGGTCGATGCGCTTGATCGGCCGGTGGGTCGGCACCTCGAGGACATCCATCTTGTAGATGTCGAGGAATTCCTGCGCCTCGGTCGCCGCCGTGCCGGTCATGCCGGACAGCTTCTCGTAGAGGCGGAAGTAGTTCTGGATGGTGACCGAGGCCAGGGTCTGGTTCTCGGGCTGGATCTTGACGCCTTCCTTGGCCTCGATGGCCTGGTGCAGGCCCTCGGACAGGCGCCGCCCCTGCATCATGCGGCCGGTGAACTCGTCGATCAGCATCACCTCGCCCGAGCGGATGATGTAATCTTTATCCTTCTGATACAGCGTGTTGGCGCGCAGCGCTTGGTTGATGTGGTGGACCAGGGTGATGTTGGCCGCGTCGTACAGGCCGGTGGTGTCGGCGGCGAACAGACCGCGCTGCTCCATGATCTCCTCGATCCGTTCGGAGCCTTCCTCGGTCAGCAGGGCCTGGCGCTGCTTCTCGTCGAGGTCGAAGGTCGACTTGTCCTGGATCAGGTCCTTGATGATGGCGTCGATGGTCACATACAGGTCGGACCGGTCCTCGGTCGGGCCCGAGATGATCAGCGGCGTGCG
>JAEYUE010000172.1 GCA_023433655.1 Pseudomonadota bacterium
CCTCCGAGCACCGCGCCGTGGTCACCGTCTGGCTGCCGGCCGACCTGCTGGCCGACACCCTGCCCGAGCTGGACGACGGCATCCGCGAGGAGGTGCTGGAGCGCGTTCCGCACCTGACCCTGGCCGAGGCGCTGCAGGAGCTGGACTCCGACGACGCCGCCGCCGTGGTCGAGGATCTCGAGGACGACCAGCGCGAGCGCGTGCTGGCGGCCATGCCCGAGGTCGACCGGGCCGCCATCGAAAGCTCGTTGGGCTACGCCGAGGACTCGGCCGGTCGCCTGATGCAGCGCGAGGTCATGGCGGCGCCGCAGTTCTGGAACGTCGGCGACACCATCGACCACATCCGCCGCCAGGGCGAGGACCTGCCCGAGCTGTTCTTCGACATCTATGTGGTCGATCCGCTGAACAAGCCGGTCGGCGGCGTCGCCGTCAGCCGCCTGCTGCGCGCGCCCCGCCCCACGCCGCTCACCGAGATCATGGACCCGGTCAACGAGATCGCCGTCGACCAGGACCAGGAAGAGGTCGCCTACATCTTCGAGAAATATCACCTGATCTCCGCCCCCGTCACCGACGCCGCCGGGCGGCTGGTGGGGCAGATCACCGTCGACGACATCGTCAACGTGCTGCAGGAGGAGAACCGCGAGGACATCCTGCGTCTGGCCGGCGTGTCGGACGAGGACCGCGGCTCGTCGGTGCCGGAGATCGTGCGCGGCCGCGTGCCGTGGCTGGCGATCAACCTGGCGACGGCGGTGCTGGGCGCCAGCGTGATCGGCTGGTTCGAGACCACCATCGAGGCGGTCATCGCCCTGGCGGTGCTGATGCCGATCGTCTCGGCCATCGGCGGCAACGCCGGCACCCAGGCCCTGACGGTGACCGTGCGGGCGCTGGCGACGCGCGAATTGAACAGCTCCAACGCGCCGCGCACCTTCTGGCGCGAGCTGGCGGTCGGATTGGCCAACGGACTGGTGCTGGCCCCGCTGATCGGCATCGCCACGGCGCTGTGGTTCTACGACGAGGACTGGAGGATCGGTCTCGTCATCGCCGCGGCCATGGTGATGAACCTGCTGGTGGCGGCGACGGTCGGGGTGCTGACGCCCTTGACGCTGTCGAAGCTGAAGTTCGACCCGGCGGTGTCCTCGGCGGTGTTCGTGACGGCGACGACGGACTTCTTCGGCTTCCTGATCTTCCTCGGTCTGGCCACGATCGTGCTGCTCTGATCGACTGGAGCGGCGCGGCGCTTGCTGGCTCTCCCGTCAAGCGAGCGCTTCCGTCTCGATTTGGGTCAATCCGGTGTCCGACGCGACCAGCCGACGTCTGAAGGTCTCCCGCGAGGGAGTCGTCCTCATCAAGAGTTTCGAGGGCTTCCGGCCGCGCGCGGTGCGGGGCGAGGACGGCCGCTGGGTGATCGGCTACGGCCACACGGCTTCGGCGCGCGAAGGCCTGACGGTCGGCGAGGCCGACGCCGAACTCCTGCTCCAGTATGACCTGCTGCCGGTGGTGAAGGCCCTGAACGAGCAGGTTCCGGCGCGGCTGAACCAGCACCAGTTCGACGCCCTGGCCAGTTTCGCCATCTCCGTCGGGATCGAGCGCTTCCTGGCGTCGGACGTGCTGCAGCGGCTGAACGACGGCCGCCCGGGCGAGGCCGCTGACGCGCTGATCGGCTGGCCGGAGGCGGCGTCGCCGGAAGACCGCCTGCGCCGCCGGGCGGCGGAGCGGGCCCTGTTCGTGGCCGACCCGGACACGCCCGTGCACCTCGCCGATCTGCTGGCGGCGCCTCTGCCACCGCCACCGGTCGAGGAGGCCTCGCCGCATCGCGGCGCCCCGCCCGCCGAAGCGCCTTCGGACGCCCGCGCCGCGGCCGTGGCCGCCCTGCTGGGCGAGACGCCTGCCGCGGCCCCGGCGGCCTCCGCGCCTGAACCGGAGCCGGCGCAGGAGCCGTCTCCCCTGCGCGTCTCGTCGCCGGTCACAACCATTCACCTGCAGCGCTATTCGCCCTATGCGGCGCCGATGGTCGGCCCGCTGCCGGGCTTTCCAACCCCGGTCGAAACGGCCGCGGCCGAGCCCGAGCCCGTCTCCCGGCCGGAGAGGGAGCCCGCGCCGGCGCCTGAACCGAGGCCGGGCCCGGCGACCGGGGAACCGGCGCCGACCCCGCTCGCCGAGCCCTTCCCGACGCTTGAGCGCCCGCCGGCGGAGCCGGTCATCCCCCTCGTGCCGCCGGCGCCGGGCGCCTCGCCCTTCCCGCCTCTGGACGCGCCACTGGTGCTGACGCCCGCCACTGAGGAGGATTTCGCCGAATCTTCCCGTCCGGCCTGGGACGACGGACAGCGCGGCCTGACCGCCGCCGTGGACGAGGGCGAGGTGCTGTTCGACGAGGCGTCGACCGAGCCGGTCCTGCGCCACGAGGTCGAGCCGGAGACGCCGCGGCGCTTCGACTGGAGCGTGAAGGGGGCCTATGCGGTGATGGGTCTGACCGGGCTGGCGGCCTGCGCCGCTTCCGCCGCCGCCTTCCGCCTGGCCCTGACGGATGAGTCCTCGCTGAACGACTACACCGTGATCGCCTGGGTCCTCGCCCTGATCGGCGTGGTCTGCGTCGGCGTCTCGTCGTGGAATCTGTTCGTGCAGTGGGGTCGGCGCGACTGACTTTGCAGCCGGGCGGCGTGGTGCTACGCCGCCGGCATGAGCATTCCCAACGCCCCCCAATCGATGGAATTCGGCCTCGGCGACAATGCCGACATGATCCGCGAAACCACCGCCCGCTGGGCCGCCGACCGGCTGGCGCCGCTAGCCGCCGAGATCGACGAGAAGAACCAGTTCCGGCGCGAGTTGTGGCCCGAGATGGGCGAACTGGGCCTGCACGGGATCACCGTTGAGGAAGACGACGGCGGCCTCGGCCTCGGCTACCTCGAGCATGTGGTGGCCATGGAGGAGGTGTCGCGCGCCTCGGCCTCGATCGGCCTGTCCTACGGGGCCCACTCCAACCTGTGCGTCAACCAGATCCGCCGCTGGGGCACCGAGGAGCAGAAGCGCCGCTACCTCCCCAAGCTGATCTCGGGCGAACACGTCGGCTCGCTGGCCATGTCCGAGGCCGGCTCCGGGTCCGATGTGATGTCGATGCGCACCCGCGCCGAAAGGAAGGGTGACCGCTACGTCCTGAACGGCACGAAATTCTGGATCACCAACGCCCCCTCGGCCGACACCCTGGTGGTCTATGCCCGCACCGGCGAGGGCAACGGCGGCGTCACCGCCTTCCTGATCGAGAAGGGCTTCAAGGGCTTCAGCGTCTCGAAGAAGCTGGACAAGATGGGCATGCGCGGATCGGACACCGCCGAGCTGGTGTTCGAGGACTGCGAGGTCCCGGAAGAGAACGTCATGGGCCCGGTCGGCGGCGGCGCCGGGGTGCTGATGAGCGGCCTGGACTATGAGCGGGCGGTGCTGTCGGCCGGGCCGCTGGGCATCATGCAGGCGGCGCTGGACGTGGTCCTGCCTTACGTCCGCGAGCGCAAGCAGTTCGGCAAGCCGATCGGCAGCTTCCAGCTGATGCAGGCCAAAGTCGCCGACATGTATGTGGCCCTGAACTCGGCCCGGGCGTACGTCTATGCCGTGGCCAGGGCCTGCGACGCTGGCAAGACGACGCGCTACGACGCTGCGGGCGCCATCCTGCTGGCCTCGGAGAACGCCGTGAAGGTCAGCCTTGAGGCGGTGCAGGCCCTGGGCGGCGCGGGCTACACCAAGGAGTGGCCGGTCGAGCGGCTGGTCCGCGACGCCAAGCTCTACGACATTGGCGCCGGCACCAACGAGATCCGCCGCTTCCTGATCGGCCGGGAACTACTGGGCGGATGATTCCGCCGGGCAGTCTCCGAGGCGTTCCGCGGTCATGACCATGGTCATCCGGGCCGCTTCGGAGCCCGACGCCGGCGTGGTCGCCGTGGTCATCTCCATGGTGTAGCGCCGCGACAGGTCGCCGGTGACGCGCATGTCGGTCACGGTGCGCTCGCCCTCGGGCGAGGTGCAGACCATGCGGCCGGTCATCGCCCCGCCCTCGCGACGGAAGACGGGTTTCTCGCAGTTCATCGCCCCGGCCTCCGCTCCGCCCTGGGGCGGCTGGAAGGTCGACTCACGGACGCAGGTCTCGACCGCGGGGGCCTCGATGCCCGCCGGCATGCCTGGCATGCGGGTGGTCACCCGCCAGAGGCCTGGGGTCGGCCCCTCGGGCGCCGCCGGGCCCGTGACAGGGGCTGCAGCGTCCGCAGCGGGCGTCGAGGCGTCAGGCGCGGCGGAGTCGTCTTCACCCTGGCCGCAGGCGATCAGCATGAGGACGGCGAGGCCCGAAGTCAGCAGATTGCGCATTTCTATCCTCCTCTCCCGAGGCCTCCTTAGCACGATCCGGTCGCGGCCAGAACGAAGGCCTGCGAGCCGGAACCGGAGCGGCCGGCGGCGGTTCGTCAGGGACCAGAGGAGACACCACCATGCCCGCCAAGTCCGCCGCCCAGCAGAAGGCCGCCGGGGCCGCCCTGTCCGCCAAGCGCGGCGACACGCCGAAGTCGAAGCTGAAGGGCGCGTCGAAATCGATGGCCGAGTCGATGAGCGAGAAGCAGCTCGAGGAGTTCGCCCACACCAAACGCAAGGGCAAGCCCGAGCACGTCCGCGACTGAACGCCCGGCGCGCGAGGCCGGATGACCGCCGCGGCCGCCGGCGCCAGCGTCGCCGTATGACGCTGATCGAGACCTCGACCGGCCGGCCGCGCGCCTTTTCCGAGGTCGTGGAGCAGCTCGCCGTACGGCCCGGCGAGAAGCTGTGCCTCGGCGAGGTCGTCGAGGCCTTCGGGGACCGCGCCTTCGGGCCGGTCATGTTCTTCTTCGCCCTGGTGAACATGATGCCCTGGCCGCCGGGGGGCACGACCCTGACCGGCGCGCCGCTGCTCCTGCTGTCCATGGAGCTGGCCTGGGGCCGTGATGAACTGTGGGTTCCACGCTGGAGCGAGCGGGTGGCGGTGGGGCGGACGACCTTCCGGCGATTGAGCCGCCGCTTCCAGCGTGGCGTTCAGCTGACGGAGCGGCTGTCCCGACCGCGGCTGCACTTTCTGACGGGTCCCTTTGGCCAGGGCCTGATCGGCCTGGCCTGCGTCTTCCTGTCGACGGTGCTGGTGCTGCCGGTCTGGGGCGGCAACCTGTTGCCGGCCGTGGCGATCGGCTTCTTCGCCCTTGGCGTCATGCAGCGGGACGGGCTGGCAGTGATCATCGGCTGGCTGCTGACCGCGGCGACGGTTGCGGTGCTGTTCCTGGCCTGGAAGATTATCCTGGCGGGCCTCGAACATGGCCTCGCCTGGCTCGGCGGGATCGCCTGACCACCATGGATGTTTGTTAAGTGGCGCCCGGCCACGGTCACGCCTAGATCGGAAAGTCCCGTCGCGCGAGTCCCGCAGCCGCCATGCCCGACTACGACTACCAGAGCGACACACGGCCCTTCTCGCGGGTGCTCGAGGATATCGGCGCCAAGAAGGATGCGAAGCTGTATCTGGGCGAACTGGTCGACGCCTTCGGCGAGCGCGGCTTCGGGGCCCTGATGCTGTTCTTCGGCCTGATGAACATCGCCATCGGCATTATTCCGGGCACCACGACCATCCTCGGCGCGCCGCTGCTGCTGATGGGACTGCAACTGGCCACCCGGGCCGACCAGCTGTGGCTGCCGCGCTGGGCGATGAAGCGCTGGATCGAACGCAAGGCCTATCGGGAGGGAGTCGAGAAGGTGCTGCCGCGCGTGCGCATGGTCGAGCGCCTGTCGCGGCCCCGGCTGCACATCATGACCAGCGAGCTTTCGGAGATTCTGATCGGCGTCGCCACCGCGGCCCTCGCCTTCATCCTGATCCTGCCGATCTGGGGAGGCAACCTCGTGCCGGCGCTGATCATCTCCACCTTCGGCTTCGGCCTGATGCAGCGGGACGGCCTGGTCGTGCTGATCGGGTGGCTGGGCGTCGCGGGGGTCGGCGTCTTCATCTGGCTGGCGTGGGAACTGGTCAGCCGGGCCTTCCTGGCAGTCTACCAGATGATCGGCCTGGGCTAAGCGCACGAGACGCCGGAGGGGGATCCCCCTCCGGCGCCTGCGAGAACCGGAAACAATCAGCCGCGGAACAGCGACAGGACCAGCTGCGGAGTCTGGTTGGCGATGCCCAGCGCCTGAACCCCGAGCTGCTGCTTCGTCTGCAGGGCCTGGAGCTTGGCGCTTTCCTTCGCCAGATCGGCGTCGACCAGATTGCCCACTCCCGCCTCCAGCGCGTCCGACAGCTTGCCGACGAACGTGATGTGGGTCGAGAGCGCCTTCGACTTGGTGCCGAGCCGCGCCAGCGCGCCCGAGACCGTGTCGATCGAGGCCGTGACGTCCGCCAGGGCGGCCGTCGCGTCCGACAGGGTCGCGATGGTCTGCGTCGCCGCGACCGAGACGTTGGTGCTGCCCAGAGCCATGACCTCGGCGCCGACGGTGAGCGTCGACGTGCCCTCCGCATTGGCCAGCGCCTGGAACCCCGTCGCGCCGGTCTCAAGCAGGTTCACCCCGTTGAACTCGGCGTTGGAGGTGACCGAGGCGATCTGGTCGCGCAGGGCGACGAAATCCTCGTTCAGGGCGGCTCGCGCCGCGGTCTTCAGCGACGCATCGGTCGCCGCCAGTGCCTTCTCCTTCATCTGGAGCAAGAGGTCGGAGACCGTCTCGCCCGCCGCAAGCGCCACGTCGACCGCGGCGACGCCACGATCGAGCGACTGTTTCACCGCGTTCAGCGCCCCGATTTCGGCTCGTTGGCCCTGGGCGATCGCCCAGATGGCCCCGTTGTCCTTGGCGTTGGCGACAGACTTGCCGGTGTTGATCCGGCTCTGCGTCGTCGCCAGCTGGGCGTTGGTCGCGTTCAGGTTCTGGAGCGCGATCATCGCGCCCACATTGGTGTTGACCGACATAACCATCGGCTTTCCTTCCATTCTGGTCGGTTGGGAAACGGCCTTCTGGCCGCGGAACCGGTTCTGGTTCAGATCGGCCCACGCAAGGATCGGGCCGACTCGGCAGGCGGCGTACCCTTCTGATTTGGCGGGCGTTTTTTCGCGACGCGCATCCGGCCCCGGCAGAAATGTCCGGCGCGGCGACCACGCAGAGGCGAGCTTTTCCGGGCCGGGAACCCGGCCGCCGCAGCCAGATGATCGTTGTTAACCCGCGACGCCTTCGCTACCCCTGCAGGGCAAGCACCGGAGCCGCCATGACCCGCGCCAGCGAAAGGTTCGAGGGCACCTCGAACTACATCGCCACCGACGACCTGAAGATCGCCGTCAACGCCGCCGTGGCGCTGGAACGGCCGCTGCTGATCAAGGGCGAGCCGGGCACCGGCAAGACCGTGCTGGCCTGGGAGATGGCCCGGGCGCTGGACGCCCCGCTGATCACCTGGCACGTCAAATCCACCACCAAGGCGCACCAGGGCCTGTACGAATACGACGCCGTCAGCCGCCTGCGCGACAGCCAGCTGGGCGAGGAACGCGTCCACGACGTCCGCAACTACCTGAGGAAGGGCAAGCTGTGGGAGGCCTTCACCTCCCCGGTCCGCCCCGTGCTGCTCATCGACGAGATCGACAAGGCCGACATCGAGTTCCCCAACGACCTGCTGCAGGAACTCGACCGTATGGAGTTCTACGTCCACGAGACGGACGAGACGATCCGGGCGGAGCGGCGCCCGGTGGTGGTGATCACCTCCAACAACGAGAAGGAGCTGCCCGACGCCTTCCTGCGCCGCTGCTTCTTCCACTACATCCGCTTCCCTGACGCAGAGACGATGCAGGCGATCGTCGGGGTCCACTTCCCCGGCATCAAGCCGCGCCTGGTGTCGGAGGCGCTGAAGACCTTCTACGAGATCCGCGACACGCCCGGCCTGAAGAAGAAGCCCTCGACCTCCGAGCTGCTCGACTGGCTGAAGCTGCTCATGGTCGACGACGTCGATCCCGCCGTGCTGCGTGAGAAGACGCCGGGCAAGCTGATCCCGCCGCTGCACGGCGCGCTGCTCAAGAACGAACAGGACGTCCACCTGTTCGAGCGGCTGGCCTTCCTCGCCCGCCGCGAGGGCGCCCGGCCGGGCGCCTGAACACACGGTCGGACAGGTTTCGTCACGGCGATTACCGCGATTTCACTGGATTCACGGGGACTGGAGCGCAGGATGAAGGCGACAAGGACCAAGACCATGACCCTGCGTTCCCTGCTGATCCCCGCCCTCTGCGCCGCCGGCCTGACCGCCGCCTGCGACGGCGATTCCGTGCGGATCACCTCCACCCGCACCGAGAACCCCGACGCCAGGGGCGCGCTGACGGTGGTGGAGACGCTTCAGTGTCCCCAGACCATGGGCTCCCTCACCCGCAAGGGGTCGGCGACCGACGGGGGGGCGGTCTGCACCTATGCGGGCCCGCGCGGCTCGGAGGTCAGCCTGCATCTGGTCAAGCTCGACGGCGCCCAGCCGGCCGAAGCCCTGAAGGCGTTCGAGGATCGCCTCTCCGCCGCCATGCCGCAGGCGGTGGCCCAGCTGCGCGCCGCCGCGGAGAAGGACAGCGCCGCCGGCGCCGACGCGACCCCGGCCGCCGCACCGGCGGGCGACCGGGCCAGCGTGCGCGCCCCGGGCGTCGACATCCGCGCCGAAGGGGACGACGCCACGGTCCGCCTGCCCGGCCTGCACATCGAATCGAAGGGCGATCAGGCCAGCGTGCGCATCGGCGGCTTCCACATCGACGCGACCGAGGACGGGAGCACCGTCGACATCGCCAGTTCGGGCGAGGGCGAGGGCGAAGGCGACAACGTCAGCGTCCAGGCCAACCAGGACGCCGCCGAGATCCGCACCAGCGCCGGCGGCGGCGCCACCCGCGCCAGCTGGATCCTGACCGACAACCGGCCGTCCGAGGCGGGCTGGCGGCTGGTCGGCTACGAGGCGCGCGGCCCGGCCGGCGGCCCCATCGTGGTGGCCACGGTGCGCGCCCGCGACCGCGACCGGGGCCGGGTGTTCGAGGACGCCAAGGACCTGGTGACCCTCAACGTCGGGGAATAGCCCCCGTCAGGCTTGATCGCGGCGGCCGGATGCGTCACCTGACCTGCCCAGCGATCAGGATGCTCCTTTGGCCGTCACGCCCCGAACCCCGTCCAGCAAGAAGGCCCCCCGCGCCTGGCAGCGCATGCTGTCCGGCCGCCGCCTCGATCTGCTGGATCCGTCGCCGTTCGACATCGAGGTCGAGGACATCGCCCACGGTCTGGCGCGGGTGGCGCGCTGGAACGGGCAGACGGTGGGCGAGCACGCCTTTTCGGTGGCCCAGCACAGCTGCGTGGTCGAGGAGATCGCCGCCCACATCCGCCCGGGACTCGAGCCGAAATGGCGACTGGCGGCCCTGCTGCACGACGCCTCGGAGTACGTCATTGGCGACATGATCTCGCCGTTCAAGGCGGCGCTGGGGGTCAGCTACAAGGATTTCGAGGCCCGGCTCGAGCACGCCATCCACATCCGCTTCGGCCTGCCTGCGCGCACGCCGACGGAGATCAAGAAGCTGATCAAGGAGGCCGACAAGGCCTGCGCCTTCTTCGAGGCGACCCAGCTGGCCGGCTTCACCCGCAAGGAGGCGCTGGGCTTCTTCGGCAAGCCGCCGACGGGCTATGACCTGATCATCGACCCCCTGCCCGCCTCGGCCGCCCAGCAACGCTATCTGGAACGCTACCGGGTGCTGGCGGAGGCGGTCGGCCTGGTGCCCGCCGCCGACGCCTGGCACACGGAGTAGGCATGGCGCGGCCGGCGGAACAGGGCGTGCGCATCGGCCTCTCGGCGGTGGTCATCGCGCTCCGCGACCGTCAGGCCTGCGTGCTCACCACGCCGGGCGACGACGGCGCCCTGGGCCTGCCGTTCGGTCCCTTCGACCCTGGCCGCGATCGCACCTTCGAGCTGGCCCTGCGCGACTTTGTGACGGCCCAGACGGGCTTTCGGCTCGGCTTCGTCGAGCAGCTCTACACCTTCGGCGACCTCGGTCGCGACAGTCCGCGGGCGACCCAGGGCCCGGAGCGGCGGCGGGAGGTCTCGGTCGGTTATCTCGCCCTGACCGCCGATGCGGCCGACGCTCCTCTCGCCAAGGCGCGCTGGACGCCGGTGCTCGACATCTTCCCCTGGGAAGACCGCCGCGAAGGGGCCGCCCCCTGCCTGGGCCCGCTGCTCGAGGGGCTGTCGACCTGGGCCGGCGGCGACGCCCGGCGCCGGGCGCGGGTCGACGCCCTGTTCGCCCCCGCCCCGCCGCACCGCTGGAACGAGGGCCGCGTGCTGGAGCGCTACGAGCTGCTCTACGAGGCCGGTCTGGTGGCGGAGGCGGCGCGCGATCGCGGCGAGCCGGTTCCCGCCGGCGCGCCCGGCCGGATCATGGCGTCCGACCACCGGCGCATCCTGGCGACCGGGCTGGGCCGCCTGCGCAGCAAACTGAAATACCGGCCGGTGCTGTTCGACCTGATGCCCGCCACCTTCACCCTGTCCGAACTCCAGGCCGCCGCCGAGGCGGTCGCGGGCCTGTCGCTGCACAAGCAGAATTTCCGCCGCGGCGTCGAGCGCACCGGCCTGGTCGAGCCGACGGGCCGGCTGTCATCGGCCACCGGCGGCCGTCCGGCCGAGCTGTTTCGCACCGTCGACGGGGATCTCTCGGCCGCCGACACCCTCGGCCTGCCCCTGCCCGCGCAACGCTGAACGATTGCCGCTTCATGGCGGCCCGGAAGGGCTTGCGGGCCGCGCCAACCGCCATTAGAGAAGCCGCTCGCTCGACCAAAGCGTTCGGCCCCGCGGAGAGGTGGCAGAGTGGTCGAATGTACCGCACTCGAAATGCGGCGTGCCTTTACGGGTACCGTGGGTTCGAATCCCACCCTCTCCGCCACCGCC
>JAEYUE010000193.1 GCA_023433655.1 Pseudomonadota bacterium
ATCACGGCGTTGATCTTGCCGGTCAGGTTGCGGCGGGTGGCGTCCGGCTTGATGATCGAGAAGGTGCGTTCGGTCATGGGGAGTGACTTCTGTTTGGGAGATTGAAGGTCGCGGGCTTATAGACGCGCCCTCCCCGCTTTCCAACAGCCTCACATTTTCGCCTCTATTGGCCGCCACGCCCCGCTCGGTCGCGGCAGGCGCCGCCCGGATTTCCGCCTCTCCATGCTCCAGATCTCGAACCTGACCTTCAACGCCTGGGGTCGCCAGTTCCTCGACGACGCCTCGGTCAGCCTGCCGCCCGGCGCCAAGGTCGGCCTCGTCGGCCGCAATGGCATCGGCAAGTCGCCCCTGTTCAAGATCATCCTCGGCGAACTGGCCGCCAACGGCGACGAGGTCTCGCTGCCGAAGACCGCCCGCATCGGCTCGGTCGACCAGGAGCACCCCGCCACCCCGGTCAGCGTGCTGGACACCATCCTCGAGGCCGACGTCGAGCGTCATGACCTGCTCACCCGGCTGGAGACCGCCGAGCCCGAGGAGATGGGCGAGATCTGGGGCCGGCTGATCGAGATCGACGCCGACAGCGCCCCCTCGCGCGCCGCCGAGATTCTCGCCGGGCTCGGCTTCAGTCCTGACGACATGCACCGGCCGATGTCGCATTTCTCCGGCGGCTGGCGCATGCGCGTGGCGCTGGCGGCGGCCCTGTTCGCCCAGCCCGACATGCTGCTGCTCGACGAGCCGACCAACTACCTCGACCTCGAGGGCGCCCTCTGGCTCGAGGCGCGGCTGAAGAAATACCCCGCCACGGCCCTGATCATCTCGCACGACCGCGAGATGCTAAACGAGGTCTGCACCCACATCCTGCATCTCGCCAACCGCAAGCTGGAGCTCTACACCGGCAACTACGACGCCTTCGAGAAGATGCGCGCCGAGAAGCTGCGCCTGCTCTCCGCCACCCGCGCCAAGCAGGAGGCCGAGCGGGCCCACCTGCAGGCCTTCGTCGACCGCTTCAAGGCCAAGGCCTCCAAGGCCGCCCAGGCCCAGTCGCGGGTCAAGAAGCTGCAGAAGATGCAGACTGTCGAGCTGCCGCCCGAGGAGCGCGTCGCCCCCTTCACCCTGCCGTCGCCCGAGCGCCCGCTGCCCCCGCCGCTGATCAGGCTGGAGAAGGCGTCGGTCGGCTACGAGCCGGGCAAGCCCATCCTGCGCAATCTCAACCTGCGCATGGACCTCGACGACCGCATCGGCCTGCTCGGGGTCAACGGCGCCGGCAAGTCGACTTTCGCCAAGCTGATCGCCAAGGCCCTGACCATCGACAGCGGCGAGTTCCACCGCGACGGCAAGATGCGGGTCGGCTGGTTCCACCAGCACCAGATCGAAGCCATGGACCCGACCGACACCCCGCTGGAGATCATCCGCCGGGCCATGCCGGACGCCTCGGAGTCGAGCCGCCGCAGCCGCCTGGCCCAGTTCGGCCTGCCGTTCGAGAAGCAGGAGACCAAAGTCGCGGCCCTGTCCGGCGGCGAGCGCGCCCGCCTGCTGCTCAACCTCGTGGCCATGGATGCGCCGCACATCCTGATTCTCGACGAGCCGACCAACCACCTCGACATCGACAGCCGCCGCGCCCTGCTCGACGCCCTGAACGAGTACACCGGCGCCGTCATCCTGATCACCCACGACCGCTCGCTGATGGAGCTGGTCGCCGACCGGCTGTGGCTGGCCGCCGACGGAACGGTGAAGCCCTTCGAGGGCGACATGGACGACTATGCGAAGTTCGTCCTCGACCGGGCGAAACAGGCCGGCATGAAGCCCTCGCAGGTGAAGGCCGAGCCGGAACCGGTCGCGGCGCCTGCTCCGGCCGGGCCGAAGCCGGCGACGAAGAAATCAGGACCTTCTCCCTCCACCCTGCGCCACGCCGTGAAGAAGGCCGAGGAGCGGATGACCGCCCTCGCCGCCGAACTGGCCCGCATCGACGACGATCTGGCCAACGCCGCGGTCAGCAACCCCAAGGCCCTCGAAGGCCTGACCCGGGCGCGGGCGAAGACCCAGTCAGATCTCGAGGCGGCAGAGGCGGCATGGATGCAGGCTGAGGAGGCGTTGGCGGAGGTGGCCTGAGAGGGTTTCCCTTTCCTTGCCCCTTGCGGCACTGCCTCCGCAACGCAAGAAGGGACGCATGAGCGCCGGCCCCGAAATCTGGTTCTATCATCTCGAGCGCTCGACGCTCGACCAGGTCCTGCCCGGCCTGCTGGAGAAGACGCGAGAGCGCGGCTGGAAGGCCCTGGTCCGCGCCGCCGACGAACGGCTGCTGGACGATGTCGACGAGCGGCTGTGGACGTACCGTGACGACAGCTTCCTGGCCCATGGTCGCGCCGCCGAACCCGAGGCCGTGCGCCAGCCGATCCTGCTGACCACGGAAGTTGAGAACCCGAACGGCGCTCAGGCGCTGTTCATCCTGGACCAGTCAGAGCTTGGCGATACGAAGGGGTTCGATCGATGCTTCATCATCTTCGACGGTCGGGACGAGGCGGCGGTGGCCGCGGCCCGGAAGCGCTGGAAGACGCTGAAGGAATCGGGCGCCGACCTGGCCTACTGGAAGCAGTCGTCCGAGGGGCGCTGGGAAAAGGCGGCCTGATCGCCATCCTCGCCGTGGCGGGCTGCGAGACCCCGGCCTCGGACGCCCCCGCCCCCCGCGCCGTCGAGAGGGCGCAGATGACCCAGCCGGTGGGCGTCCGGGTGGTCAGTCCGACCACTGACCTGTGCCGCGCCGGCGAGATGCAGTGGCTGGTGGGGAAACCGAAGACCGAAATCCCCGTTCCGGTGGATGTGGTCAATCGCCGGGTCACCTGCACCACCTGCCCGGTCACCGAGGATTTCTCGCCCCACCGTCTGAACATCTTCTTCAACGACGAGACGGGCATCGTCGAACAGGTCCGCTGCGGCTGAACGAAGGGAGCCTCCCATGAAAATCCACTTGCTCAGCCTCGCCGCCGCCGGCCTGCTGGCCGCGGCCTGCGCCCCGGTCGAGCCGGCGCCTGCGCCGATGCCGCCGGGAGACGGGCCGTCCCAGTGCCGCGCCGATCACTATCAACGCTACATCGGCCGCAACCGGTCGGAGCTGCCGCCCCGCCCCGCCGGCGAGGTCTGGCGCGTGACCTGCACGACCTGCCCGGTGACGATGGATTACAACCCCCGCCGCCTGAACATCCTCTACGACGAAACCACCGGCGTGATCCGCGAGGTCAAATGCGGATGAGAGCCCTGATGTTCGCTGCAGTCGGCCTCGCCCTGGCGTCTTGCGCGCCTGTTGCGGAGACCCCGGCCGAGCCTGTGCCCCAGCGCTGCGACGCCGAGGCCAACCGCTCGCTGATCGGCACGCACGTGGGCGCCGTCAGCTTCCCGGCCGACGCCAATGTCCGCATCGTCTGCACCACCTGCCCGACGACCAAGGACTATCGGCCCGACCGGCTGAACATCCGTTTCGACCAGGCGACAGGCATCATCAGGAGCGTGGATTGCGGCTGATCCTTCTCTCGCTCGCCGCCGCGGCGGCGCTCGCGGCCTGCTCCGAACAGGCGCCTCCGGCCGCGCCGGTCGAGCCGGCTCCGCCGGCCGCTCCGACCC
>JAEYUE010000198.1 GCA_023433655.1 Pseudomonadota bacterium
TCCGCAATTGCGCCCTCATCTCCGGCTTGATCGAGCGCCGCCAGCCGGGGGCCGAGAAGACCGGCCGGCAGGTGACCTTCTCGACCGACCTGATCTACGACGTGCTCCGCCGCCACCAGCCCGACCATCTGCTGCTCCGCACCGCCCGCGCCGACGCCGCCTCGGGCCTGCTCGACGTCGCCCGGCTGGGCCAGCTGCTGACCCGCATCCAGGGCCATGTCCGCCACGCCGCCCTCGACAAGCCCTCGCCGTTCAGCGTGCCGGTGCTTGTCCAGATCGGCCGCGAGCGGGTCGGCGGCGAGGCGGCCGAGATGATCCTCGCCGCCCACGCCGAGGACTTCGCGCTGGAGACTCTCGTCGCCGAAGTCATGGCCGACGCCCCGCCCGAACTGGAGGGGGCGCGATGAGCCCGGCCCTGCGCGAGGCGCTGGCCCCGGTCAGGCGCGACTGCGGCGGGTTGAAGGTCCGCGTCCACGGCGAGGCCTGCGTGCTGCGCTGCTCGGGCGCCCTGTGGATCGAGGCCGAACGCACCCTGGTCGCCTCCGACCTCCACCTGGAGAAGGGCTCGGCCTTCGCCGCGCGCGGCCAGATGCTGCCGCCCTACGACAGCCCGGCGACCCTCGCGAAGCTTAAGGCTGAGATCGAGGCGCTCGACCCCGCCCGTGTCGTCCTGCTCGGCGACAGCTTCCACGACTCGAAGGCCGTCGATCGTCTGTACACGGACGACCGCGCCCGCCTCGACCGCCTCGCCGCCGGCCGCGACTGGGTCTGGCTGGAGGGCAACCACGACCTCAAGGCCCTGGCCGGGGCGCTCGACATCCTGACCGGCCGCATCGTCACCACCCTGCAGGTCGGCCCCTTGCGCCTCATCCACGAACCTCAGCCCGGCGAGCAGCCGGGCGAGGTCGCCGGTCACCTCCACCCCGCCGCCCGCGTCGCTGCCTACGGCCGCGGCGTCCGCCGCCCCTGCTTCGTCACCGACGGCCGCCGCCTGCTCATGCCCGCCTTCGGCGCCTTCACCGGCGGCCTCGACGTGCGCGATCCGGCCGTGGCGGGGCTGTTCGAGACGCCGCCCATGGCTGCGGCGCTGGGCCGCGACAAGGTTCACGCCCTGGCGTGGAACGCCCTGCAATAGTCTTGTCTTGTCTTGTCTTCGATATTGCTTATCTTGAAGACACGGAGGAGGCGCGCATGTCCCGCACCACGACCATGACCGTCAGGCTGAGCGGGGCGCTCAGCGACTTCGTCGCTTCCAACGTCTCCGACGACGGCGACTATGAAAACATCAGCGAATACGTCCGCGACCTGATCCGCCGCGACAAGGATCGGCGCGAGCAGGACTCGTTCAATCGTCTGAAGGCTGAACTCACGCAGGCGTTCGCGGCGCCGGAGTCGTCTTACGTGAAGCTGACGGCGGCCGAGGTCATCGCCCGCAACCGGGGCTGACAAGATGGCGGTCCGCATCCAGCAGGCGGCCTCGCACCGGCTGGACGACATCTACCGCTACACCCGCAAGTCCTGGGGTGAGGCGCAGGCGGACCGCTATGTCACGGGCCTGTTCGACGCTTTCGCGGCCATCGAGTCCCGGGGCGTGATCTCACGCCCCATCCCGGCAGAATTTGGCGTCGAGGGCTTCGTCTTCCGCTACGAGAAACACCTCGTCTACTGGCGGCGCCTATCGAACGGCGACATCGGCGTGGTCACCATCCTTCACGAGCGCATGCACCAGATCGAACGGTTCCGGGAGGACTTCGGGTTCTAACGAACGGCCGGCCTGCCCAGCAACGCCACTGACGCCCCCTCGATCTTCCCCTCCAGCTGCGCCATGAACTCCGGCCGCTTCAGCCCCGCCGGGATCGGCCTGAGGAACTCGAACGCCACCGTCCCCGGATGGCGCCGGAACCCGTGCGCCGGCCAGTGCACGCCCGAGTTGGTCGCCACCGGCCAGCACGGGCCCTCGATGTCACGATAGATGGCCGCAACGCCCGGCTTGTAGTCCGGCGCTGCGCCCGGCTCGGTGCGGGTGCCCTCCGGGAAGATCACCACCTGCCGCCCCTGCTGGACCCGCTCGCGCGCGGTGCGGACCATGTCCTTCAGCGCCTTCGAGCCGGCCGAGCGGTCGACGGGGATCATCCTCGTCTTCCACGCGAACCAGCCGAAGAAGGGCAGGACCATCAGCTCCTTCTTCATCACCATGCAGGGGTCGTCGAGGGTGACGAAGGGGATGATGACGTCCAGCATGCCCTGGTGCTTGGCCGCGACCAGCGCCGGCCCGGACGGGCGGTTCTCCAGCCCGCGGAATTCGACCTTCACGTCGCAGATCCAGCGCAGGCCGAACAGCACGAATTTCGCCCACCAGCGGATGACCGTCATCGCCGCCCGATGGGACATCAGCAGGGCGGGGGACAGGCCCACTGCGAAGATCGCCATCGACAGGTACAGCCAGGCCGTGAAGACCAGGGAACGCAGCGTGGTCACGTCAGGCCGCCTTCCTGACCGGTTCCGCGCCCGGACGATGGTATTCCCCACCGCCCACCAGGGCCCGGCCCAGGGCGGCGAGATACTTCATGTACTCCAAGGTCATCCGCCGCGCCGTCACCGCCGCCCGCCACCAGCGCGAATCGTCCAGCGACGGCGTCTCCACCGCATAGGGCGTCAGCTCCACCCCCGGCGCGGCCGCGCGGATTTCGGTCAGGGCCCGCGGCATGTGATAGTCCGAGGTCACCACGATCAGGCTGTCGTAGCCCTTGGAGTCGGCCCAGGCGGCGATCTCCTGGGCGTTGCCGATGGTGTCCTCGGCCTCGAAGCCGAGGTCGACGCAGCAGTTGAACAGCCTGGTCGAGCCCGGGGTCAGGGCGCGCAGCTCCTGGCGCCGCACCTCGCGGTTGACGCCCGAGATCAGCACCCGCTCGCCCTTGTCCTGCTCCAGCAGGCGGATGGCGGCGTTGACCCGCTCGGCCGACGGCCCGGTCAGGGCCACGATGGCGTCGGCCCGTTCCGGCTCCGGCGCCGGCGTATAGCCGCGCACCCGGTCGGCGAAGACGAACAGGCCGACCAGCCAGATCACGCAGACGATGGCGACGAAGGTCAGAAACTTCATGGCCTTAACCTAGCGACCGCCCCGCAGACGCGCCAGCGCCGTCATCCGCGCCGCGACAAGCGCCACCGTAGCGGCCAGCAGCGGGCATGGCGAGAGCATCAGCACGTCGCCCCACGCCAGCGGCAGGGCCGGGGTCACCCCGTCGGCCCCGCCGAGGACCCTCAGGCCAGCGACCAGCAGCATGGCGACGCCCGCCCCGGCCGCGCCGGCCCCCGCCGCCAGCAGGGCGTAACGCGCCTGGTACAGGCCCGCGATCCGGGCGTCGGAAGCGCCGTTCAGGCTCAGGGTCTCGATCACGCCGCGCTGCGCCGCCATCCCCGCCTGGGTCGCATAGACGATGGCCGCGCCGGCCCCGCCGGCGGTCAGCAGGAAGGCCGCGACCGCCAGCGCGGTGATCAGGGCCGCCGACCGCTCGATCTCGCCGCGCCACAGGCTGTGATCATCGACCGTGGCGTCCACCCCGGCCTCGGCCAGGGCGCGGCCCAGGCTGACGGCGCTTGCCGGCGCCTCCGGGTCCAGCCGCACGGTGACCAGATGCGGCAGGGGCAGGTCGGGCAGCACCGCGTCCCCGACCCAGGGCCGCAGCAGCGCCTCGGCCGTCTGGCGGTCCATCGCCTCGGCCTCCTCGACCCCGTCGACCCCGGCCAGGGTCTGGGCCGCCCGCGCCGCCGCCTCGGCCCCGGTCTCGTCGACACGGGGCCGAACCTGCACCGTCGCCTCGCTGCGCAGCTCCCGCGCCCAGCCGTGCGCCGCCCGGTCGGCCGCTACCGCCCCGACCGCCGACAGGCAGGCGAGGAAGCACAGCACCGCGACCACGGCCGCCAGCCACGGCTCGCCGCCGCCGTCTCGCGGCAGGATCGGGGCGCTTCGCCGATTCCACCAGCCGGTCACGCCGCGCCCCCGCTCACCCGGCCGCGCTCCAGCCGCAGCAGGGCGGCGCCCGACGCCGCCGCCAGCGCCTCGTCGTGGCTGGCGATCAGCACCGTCGTGCCCAGCCGGGTCAGCGACTGGAACAGCTTCAACAGGCGCCCGGCCATGGCCGCATCGACGTTGCCGGTCGGCTCGTCGGCGATGATCAGCTCGGGCCGCGTCACCACCGCCCGGGCGATGGCCAGCCGCTGCTTCTCGCCGCCGGACAGGGTCGGCGGCCGGTCGTCCATGCGGTCGCCCAGACCGACCCAGTCCAGCATCTCCTCCACATCGCCGGCGTAGCTGTCGCGCCTCGCCCCCGCCAGCCTCAGGGGCAGGGCGACGTTGTCGAAGGCCGACAGGTGATCCAGCAGTCGGAAGTCCTGGAACACCACCCCCATGCGCCGCCGAAAGCCGGGCAGGGCGGAGCGCGCCGCGGCCCCCGCCTCCTCGCCGAACAGCGACAGCGACCCCGCCGTCGGCCGCCGCGCCAGGGTCAGCAGGCTCAGCAGCGTCGACTTCCCCGCCCCCGAAGGCCCGGTAAGGAAGTGGAAAGAGCCCGCTGGCAGGATGAGGTTAACGTCCCGCAGCACCTCCGGGCCGTCCGCATAGCCGAAGCCGACGCCCGCAAGGCGGACGG
>JAEYUE010000266.1 GCA_023433655.1 Pseudomonadota bacterium
TCATCGACGGGAGCGTCGCCCAGCCAGACCCGGTCGGCCAGCCAGTCCTCGAGGGTGATGCTGCGCTCCTTGATGGCGACCTGCCACCAGCTTTCGTCGATGATGACCGCGTCCGGCTTCCGCTGCCCGCTGGGCGCCGGCATCGTCAGGTAGGCGTGCGGCGCGAAGTACAGGCCCGCTCGACCATCGTTCGACTGGTCGTAGTGAGCGCAGCGGTGCGCCAACGGGCAGCGGAGGGTGACCGGCGCCCCGTCCTGAACGGCAACGCGCTCGCACAGATTGCGGTAGGCGGACAGGCCCTTCGCGTGGAGCGCCCTGACGAGGGTGGCCCTACCGCAGACCGCCGCACCGGCGGCGTCGATCGCCTCCCGGCCGCGCAGAACGGCGACGGGCGGCAGGGGCGCCGGCGGCTCCCAGAACTCGAGGGGGTCGGAATCCCCACGCTCGGCCTCGGCGACGGCCTCGAGGTTGGCGAGGGTCTTCTCGGCCAGCTCGGTCCCGAGGTTGTGACGCGGGACGAAGAACGCCACCCGGAGGCCGGCGCGCAGCAGCGGCAGGACGGCCTCGAGCAGGGTTGTCGATTTTCCCAGGCCGGCGGCCCCCCGGATGCCGATCACGGTCCGGGCGCTCCCGGACGGGCCGGCGAGAGCCGCGGCGGCCCAGACGGCGGCCTCCTGCCGCAGGATCGCCTGCGCCTCGGCCGGCAGCAGGGCGTCGACGGTATAGTGCGGTGGGGGCGGCGCGCCGGCACCGCGGCCGGATTCCTTGAGATCAGCCATGCATCCCCGCCCGGACCGGGAACCGCGGCAACGCGGATCGTCCCATGTGCCCTCTCCTCGGGCCACTTCCGGGCTTGTCGACGACAGGCATGTGCCTATCTCGTCGATTGGATCGTGCCGGACGTGGCGCAACACGTTTCGACCGATGGAGCGCCCGGGTCCGACCCCGGGCGCTTCGCATTTCGGCCCCGGCGACGCCGGGGCGCCCCCGAGATAGACACCGGCCCCCACCCCACAAGGCTCCGGTCGGGAAGCCTCGGCCGCGCGTCGATCACGACCTCCACCACTCCGGGGACGGCGCCTGTGCCGGCCCCGCCGTCCGGTGCACTCCACCTTGCCGCGTCGGCCCTACGGACCAGCCGCCCTTGGCAGGCCAGCGGCGACGAGAGCGAGGCGCCAGAGGATGCCCGCCTTGTCCTGTGGGGGCAGGAGATTGAAGTCGGAGCTCCGGTGGGCCGCGCAGATGGCCGCGCACGCCTCCTCGCGGGTCGGTGGGCGGTCGAGCAACTCGCCGGAGTCGAAGAGACCGTCGTTCGTGAAGTGGCTGATAATCACCACGCTGCGCTCGAGCGACACGGCGACCGTCTTCGGGGAGCGGGGGCCGTCGAGATGGATCAGGATGTGGCGGTTCGGCTTCATGGGCGTGCCTCCGGGAAGGGAATCAGTCGGCACTGCCCAGGCACTCGGCGAGGCCGGCGGTGGGCCGGAGCGCGGGCGCAGCCCGATGGTCGCGGCGGACGCGCATGACCGTGGCGACCGACAGCCCGACGGTCGCGGCGATCTCCCGAACCACGACGCCGGCCGCGGACAGAGCGAGGATCTCGGCGACGCTTTCCCGAGTCACGCGGCCGTAGGGACGACTCCCCGGACACGCCGCCGCCTCGCCGCCGTCCGGCAGGGGCTCGAGGAGTCCGGCGACCCGCAGGATGGCGGCGCCGTCCAGTCCGCCCCGCAGCACGAAGACCCGAACACCGGCCTCCGACGCGCGGCGCAGCGACGCCAGCGCCGCGCGGGCGGTGGCTCCGAGATGGCCGAGGTCCGGGACCAGGAGATCGTCGCCATCCGCGAGGAGGGCCAGCAGGGTGCTGAGGCCGGCCCGGTCGACGCTGGTGTCCTGCACGATCCGGGCGCCGGCGATCGCGGCGGCATCCCCATCCGTCAGGTCGGCGGTTGCGGAATGGACGTAGACGACTCGCATGGAATGCCTCCTGTCGTGACGACGGCGGCCGATCGGCGGATCGGCGCGGTCAAGCAGGGGCTGACGATCATATGGGGTCGCATGCGTGGGATGGTTCCGTTCGTTCTTCGGAAGACATGACGGCTCCGGAACGCGCCGCCGCCGCGCGGCGGGGTGGCGATCCGCGGGGACGATCCGGCACAACAACGGCATCGGCGGTCATCCCGCCCTCCTTGCCCCGCCGCCGGCATCGTGCCGGCCGGAGGCCAGGAGACCGCCATGCTTCACTCCGCCGCCCTCACCCCCACCGCAGCGTATGCTTCCGCCCGCCACCGGCGCGGGTCCCTCGTCGGCGACGCCCTGACCCTGCTGCGCGATCCGGGCATCCTCGGGATCTGGCTGCATGCCAACCGCCTCGCCGAGCTGCTGGCCAGCGCCCACGCCCCTCACCGCGCCGGAAAACGGACACAGCAAATCGCCAACGAGTTGCGCGCCAAGCTGCTGCCGCCGGCCCGGTCGGGGGTCTATCCGGACCTCGAGGTGCGGCCCGGCTCGTTCATCCGCGCGGTCAGCCTCGCGGGCACCGGCGCGCCGGTGGCGGTTCCCGGCACTCCCCGTCCCCTGTCGCGGCATGAACGCCTTCAGGGGCTGCTGGCCGGCACCCACCTGCTGATGAGCGACGGCGTCTATCTCCCGGCGGGCGACCGCAACCGGCATCCCGACCTTCGGGACCGGCTGACCCTGGCACTCCCCAGCCTCGGCGACGACGCGGCCGATCGGAGTCTCGCCCAGGTCGACGTCGTCGTCCTGCGCGGCGGCCGTCTCCATCGGCTCTACGAGATCGAGAGCAACGCCGGCAAGGCCGCCAAGGCTCTGCTCCGCCTCGGTGATGTCCTGGCGACCGCCGGAACGCCGCCGGGAATCGTCACCGCGGTCCCCGATGCACAGGTCGACCGTCTCGAGCTCGAACTCGAGAGGCCGACCCTGCGCGCATTGCGCGGTGTCTGCCGGATCCTGCCCTTCTCCAAGATTGAGGATCCCTTCGGTCCCTGACCGGTCGGGGATGAGGCTGCTTCGTCGGATGGCTCGCCGTCCCGCGTCCGGCCTGCCGGGGCCAGTGTCTAAGCCGTACTCACTTTCCCGCACTTTTTTCGGCGATCTGGGGGACGTCGAAAAACGGCGGACCGAAATGGCCCGAGCCGAGGCAGCAGCCGGACATTCCGTCCGGCGAACCCCGGCTGAATGGGGGCAGGATGCTCGGACTGTGGGAGTTCGCCACCGACGGCGAGGCGCAAGGAG
>JAEYUE010000305.1 GCA_023433655.1 Pseudomonadota bacterium
GCAGCATCGTGTGCATGGTGATGCTGTTCTCGAACTTCTCGTACTGCGCCGCGGTCGGCAGCTCGCCGTGCAGCAGCAGGTGGCAGACCTCGACGAAGTTCGACTTCGAGGCCAGCTGGTCGATCGGATAGCCGCGGTGCAGCAGCACGCCCTTGTCGCCGTCGATGTAGGTCAGGGCGCTTTCGCAGGCCGCCGTCGAGGTGAAGCCGGGGTCGTAGGTGAAGGCGTCGGTGGCGCCGTACAGCTTGCGGATGTCGATGACGTCGGGGCCGGTCGAGCCCGCCAGCACCGGCAGTTCCACGGTCTTGTCGCGGTAGGTCAGAGTGGCTGAGCCGGCGGGTTTGGCGAGTTCGGTCATATGAGCCCCTTGTTCGGACGGCGGCCTCGCGCGGGGGAGGCGGCGGGTCGTGTTTCGGTACGCAGGTCAGATAGTCTGTTGCAGCGCATCATTCAAACGCCCGAGACTTTCTTCGCGTCCAAGCGCCGCGAGGGTGCGGGCAATGTCGGGTGAAACCGAGCCGCCGGTCAGGGCGGCGCGGGCGGCGGGGCCGATCTTGCCGAAGCCGACGCCTTCCTCCTCGGCGAAGGCCTTGAGCTCCGCCTCGAGGGCGAAGACGTCCCAGCTTTCGAACAGGGCGAGGCGGTCGCGCAGGCGGCCGATGCGCTCGCCGGACTCACCCGACAGCAGGCCGCGGCCCTTGTCGTCGATCGCCAGCGGGCGCTGGCGGAGCACGAAGGCGGTCTGGTCAGCCAGCTCGAGCGTGGTCTTCGCCCGGTCCTTCACGAACGGCATGGCCCGGGTCAGCCGCGCCTCGTCGTCGGGACCGAGGGCGTGGCCGCGGGCGAGATGCACGTCCAGCGTCAGCTTGGCCAGGCGGTCGTCGTCGGCCAGCCGGATCCAGTGGGCGTTGACGTGCGCCAGCTTGTCGAAGTCCAGCCGCGCCGGAGCCCGGCCGACCCCGGCCAGGTCGAACCATGCGATGGCCTGCGCGTCCGAGAACAGCTCGTCGTCGCCGTGCGCCCAGCCCAGCCGGGCCAGATAGTTGCGCATGGCCTCGGGCAGGTAGCCCATCTCGGCGTATTCGTGCACCGCCTGCGCCCCGTGGCGCTTGCTCAGCTTGGCCCCGTCCGGGCCGTGGATCAGCGGGATGTGGGCGAAGGTCGGGCGCGTCCAGCCGAGGGCGTCGTAGATCAGGCTCTGGCGGGCGGCGTTGTTCAGGTGATCGTCGCCGCGGATGACGTGGGTCACGCCCATGTCGTGGTCGTCCACCACCACGGCCAGATTGTAGGTCGGGGCCCCGTCCGAGCGCAGGATGACCAGGTCGTCCAGCGCCGAGCTCTCCCAGCGCACCTGCCCCTGCACGGCATCCTCGACGATCACCGGCGCGTCGGTCGGCCGGCGGAAGCGGACCGTGTGCGGGCGGGTCAGATCGTCCACCGTCGGCGTGCGGTCGCGCCACGGCGACTCGAAGCTGCGCCCTTCGGCCTTGGCGGCGTCGCGCAGGGCGGCGGTCTCCTCGGCCGTCAGGAAATCGCGGTAGGCGTGGCCGGTCTCCAGCAGGACGTCGACCACCTCGCGGTGCCGTCCGGCGCGCGAGAACTGGAACACCGGCTCCTCGTCCGGGAACAGGCCCAGCCAGTTCAGGCCGTCGAAGATCGCCTTGACCGCCGCATCGGTCGAGCGCTCGCGGTCGGTGTCCTCGACCCGGACCAGGAACTTGCCGTTGCGCCCGCGCGCAAACAGGTAGTTGAATAACGCCGTTCGGGCGCCGCCGATGTGCAGATAGCCGGTCGGCGAGGGGGCGAAGCGCGTGACGACTTCGGACGTGGAGGCGGGGGAGGACATGGCGGGCGTTATAGCGCCCGCGCCGGCCCTGCAAAGCGCCCGCGCCCGGCTGAGGGATTTTATGGGGGAGCAGCTGGCCGCCCAGAGCCTGCGCTGGCGGCTGTGGGCGCCGGTCGCCCTCGGCGGCGGCTGCGCCGTCTATTTCACCCTGAAGGCCGAGCCCGCGGCCGGGCCGCTGGTCGGTTTCGCGGCCGCTGCGGCGGCGGCCTGGCTGGCGGCACGGCGCGTCAGCCTGGCCCGCGTCTGGACCCTGCCGCTGATGATGCTGGCCTGTTTCGCGCTCGGTCTGGCGGTCGCCAAGCTGCGCAACGATGCGGTCACGGCCCCGATCGCCCCGGCGCTGCAGAACCCGACGGTGGTCGAGGGCTGGGTGGTCGACGTCGACAGTCCGGGGGCGGCCGGTCCGCGGGCGGTGATCGCGCCCGTGCGCATCCGCGGTCTCGCCCCCGAAGAGACCCCGATCCGCCTGCGGGCCACCGTGCGCGGCGAGGCCCCTGCGCCGGGGCAGGCGGTGCGGCTGTTCGCCATCCTCAACCCGCCGCCGGCGCCGGCCAGCCCGGGCGCCTACGACTTCGGCCGCAACGCCTTCTTCGAGGGTATGGGCGGCGTCGCCTTCGGCCTCGGCGAGACCCGTCCGGCCGTCCTGCCCGAGCCGCCGCCGAGCCTGCGCGCGGAGATGTGGATCAACGGCGTCCGCTACGGTCTGGCGCAGCGGATCGTCCAGCGGCAGGGCGAGCGGGCGGGCGGGATCGCCGCCGCCATGACCACCGGCCACGAGGCCTGGCTCGACCCGGCCGACGTCGACGTGATGCGCGACTCCGGCCTGGCGCACATCCTGTCGATCTCGGGACTGCACATGGCCGTCGTCGGCGGCTTCGCCTTCTTCCTCGTGCGGTTGCTGGTGGCGGCCTGGCCGTGGCTGGCGCTGCGTGTCCCGGGCAAGAAGGTGGCGGCCTGGGCGGGGCTGCTGGCGGTCGGGAGCTATCTGGTCGTCTCCGGCCATCCGCCGCCGGCCGAGCGGGCCGCGATCACCGCCTCGATCGCCTTCCTCGCTGTCCTGCTGGACCGGCAGGCCATCACCATGCACGCCCTCGCCGTGGCCGCCTTCGTGGTGCTGCTGCTCCAGCCCGAGGCCATCGTCACGCCGGGCTTCCAGATGTCCTTCGCCGCCACGGCGGCGCTGGTCGCGCTGGTCGAGGCCTGGCCGGTGCGGCCACGCGAGATCTCCACGCCGTGGCCGATCCTCTGGGCGCAGCGGGCCGGAGCCTGGGTCGGGGCGGCGGTGCTGGCCAGCCTCGTCGCCGGGGCGGCGACGGGGCCGTTCGCCATGCAGCATTTCAACCGCACCGCCATGTACGGCCTCGCCGCCAACCTCGCCACGGCGCCGGTGTCCGACTTCCTGATCATGCCGGCGCTCGCCCTGGGCGCCCTGCTGGAGCCGCTCGGGATGGGCGGACCCTTCCTGTGGGTCGCGGCGCGAGGGATCGAGCTGATGCTGGCCATCGGGACGTGGACGGCGGACCTGCCCGGCGCGGTGCGGACGGTGGCCAGCGCCCCCGACTATGTCCTGCCCATCGCCTTCCTCGGGGTGCTGTTCTGCTGCCTGTGGCGGGGTCCGCTGCGCTGGCTGGGCCTGCCCTTCGCGGCGGCGGTGATGATCTGGCCCCGGCCGCCTGCGCCCGATCTGTGGATCGGCGACGGCGGGTCAAACGCCGCCTGGGTCGAAGCGGGGCAGGCGGTGGTGATCCGCCCCGGCGTGCGCCAGTTCGCGGTCGACGTCTGGTCACGGCGGCGCGGCCTGACCACGACGCCGCCGGCCGAAGGCGATCTGGCGTGCAGCCGCTTCGCCTGCGCCCCGGCAGCGCCTGACAGCGGTCCCTTGGCCCTGTGGTGGGGCCGGCGTGCGCCGTCGATGGGTCAGCTGGACGCCCTGTGCCGCGCCGCCCCGGTGATCAGCGTCCGCGCCGCGGTGGCGGAGTTGCCCCCGTCCTGCGAAGGCCGGCTGGTGCTGGACGGGATCGACTACGCCCGCGGCGGGGCCGTCGAGCTATGGCGCGACGGTTTGGCGGCCGACAACCGCTGGCGCGCCGTCTGGTCGGCGGAGGTGCGTGGCGACCGGCCGTGGAGCCGGATTGGCGATCCGGACGTCAGTGATAGCGGCGGATGAGTCCGACCAGCTTGCCCTGCACCTCGACCTGGTCCGGGCCGAAGATGCGGGTTTCGTAGTTGCGGTTGGCCGGCTCGAGGGCGATCGAACCGCCCTTCTTGCGCAGGCGCTTCAGCGTCGCCTCCTCGCCCTCGACCAGGGCCACGACGATGTCGCCCGAGGTGGCGGTGTCGGACGAGCGGATGATCACCAGGTCGCCGTCGAGGATGCCCGCCTCGATCATCGAATCGCCCTCGATCTCGAGCAGATAGTGTTCGCCGGCGCCCAGCATGGCTTCAGGGACCGGATAGCGGGCCGTCTCGTGCTCGATGGCGGCGATCGGCGTGCCCGCCGCGATCTTGCCCATCAGCGACAGTTCGCGCGTGTCGTTGGCCGCCTCGATCGCCTGCGGCCGTCCGCCGCCTTCGATCACGCCGGGGGTGAAGCCGGCCCGGCCGCGCGGCGCGCCCGCCGTCGCCTGGTCCGGCAGCTTGACCACCTCCAGCGCCCGCGCCCGGTGCGCCAGCCGGCGGATGAAGCCGCGCTCCTCCAGCGCCGTGATCAGCCGGTGGATGCCCGACTTGGACGCCAGATCCAGCGCCTCCTTCATCTCGTCGAACGAGGGGGAGACGCCGGTCTCCTTGATCCGTTCGTGGATGA
>JAEYUE010000001.1 GCA_023433655.1 Pseudomonadota bacterium
ACATCCGCGTCAACGCCATCTCGGCCGGGGCCATGCGCACCCTGTCGCTGGCCGGCATCGCCGGCGGCCGCGGCCTGCACTCGAAGAGCGCCCAGTTCTCGATGATCAAGGAAGAGACCTCGATGGAAGGCGTCGCCGGCTGCGCCCTGTGGCTGTGCTCCGACCTCGGCCGCTCGACCACCGGCGAGGTGGTCCACGTCGACGCCGGCTTCCACGCCGTGGGCCTGCCGGACGACCTTGAGGGCTGATCCCTACCGCCCCAGCGCCCCCCTTTGCATGGCGAACAGTTCGGCGCAGCCGGCCTCGGCCAGCTGGAACAGGCGGTCGAACTCGGCGCGGGTGAAGCCGCGCTTCTCGCCGGTGGCCTGGATCTCGACGATGCCCCCGGCCCCGGTCAGGACGAAGTTGGAATCGGCCTCGGCGGTGGAATCCTCCTCGTAGTCGAGGTCCAGAACCGGCTGATCGCTGCACACGCCGCACGACACCGCCGCCACCTGGTCGAGGATCGGGTCGGCCTTCAGCACCCCCTCGGCGCGCAGGTAGTCGAGGGCCGAGGCCATGGCCACCCAGGCCCCGGTGATCGCCGCCGTGCGGGTGCCGCCGTCGGCCTGGATGACGTCGCAGTCCAGCACCACCTGACGCTCGCCCAAGGCCTTCAGGTCGACCACCGCCCGCAGGCTGCGGCCGATCAGCCGCTGGATCTCCTGCGTCCGGCCGGTCTGCTTGCCCGCCGCGGCCTCGCGCCGGCCGCGGGTGTGGGTGGCGCGCGGCAGCATGCCGTATTCCGCCGTCACCCAGCCCTGTCCCTTGCCGCGCATCCAGCCGGGCACGTTCTCCTCGACCGAGGCGGTGACCAGCACCTTCGTGTGCCCGAAGCTGACCAGGCACGACCCCTCGGCGTAGCGGTTGACCCCGGTTTCCAGCGTCACCGCGCGGAGTTGTTCGGGGGCGCGGTCGGAGGGGCGGGCGGTGGTCATGGGTCAGGGTCCTTGGAAGCGGTCGCGGGGCTGCTTATCCTGAAAGCGTGAGCCTGTATGCCCCCGCCCCGGAAACGACGACCGCGCCGCGCGTCCGGCTGCGCCCGGCCACGCTGGCCGACGCCGACCTGCTGGCCGGCTGGGACCGCGAGCCGCACGTCATCGCCTGCTCGACCGACGATCCGGACGCCGACATCGCCTTCGGCGGCATCGACTGGCGCGAGGAGCTGGCCGACCAGTCCAACATCAGTTTCTACCGCATCGCCGAGGTCGACGGCCGAGCGATCGGGGTGATGCAGATCATCGATCCCCATCTGGAGCCGACGCACTACTGGGGCGACATCGAGCCGAATCTGCGGGCCATGGACATCTGGATCGGCCCGCCGGACGCCCTGAACAAGGGGTACGGCACGGAGATGATGAGCTTGGCCATCGACCAGGCCTTCGCCGATCCGTCGGTGACGGCCATCGTCATCGACCCCCTGAACTCCAACGCCGACGCCCACCGCTTCTACCAGCGGCTCGGCTTCCGTCCGGTCGGCCGTCGCATGTTCGACGAGGACGACTGCCTCGTGCACCGGCTCGAACGGACGGACTGGGAGGCGCGGTCGTGAGCGGCTTCGGCGGCGCCCCCTTCGGCGGTCCCTCGCTGAGCCTGCCGGCGCTCGACGAGCGCGCCCGCGACATCTTCCGGCGCATCGTCGAATCCTATCTGCAGACCGGCGAGCCGGTCGGCTCGCGCACCCTGTCCCTGACCGGCGTGTCGCTGTCGCCGGCCTCGATCCGCAACACCATGCAGGACCTGACCCTGGCCGGCCTGCTGGCCTCGCCGCACGCCTCGGCCGGGCGCATCCCGACCCACGCGGGCCTGCGCCTGTTCGTCGACGGCCTGCTCGAGATCGGCGACATCTCCCGCGAGGAGCGGCGCGAGATCGACGCCCGCCTCGCCGGCAGCGGCCGCGGCTTCGACGAGGCCCTGAACGAGGCCTCGACCCTGCTCTCCGGCCTCGCCGGCGGGGCCAGCATCGTGGCCAGCCCGGTGCGCGACGCCGGGGTCAAGCACGTCGAGTTCGTGGCGCTGGGCCACGACCAGGCGCTGGCGGTGCTGGTCGCCGACGACGGCACGGTGGAAAACCGGCTGATGCCGCTGAAGGCCGGCGTCACCCCCTCGACCCTGCAGGAGGCCTCGAACTTCCTCAACGCCCGCCTCAAGGGCCGCCCCCTGCACGAGGCGCGCACCGAGATGCGCACCGAACTGGACGCCGCCCGCCGCGAACTGGACGCCGCCGCCGCCCGTCTGGTCGAGGACGGCCTCGCCGCCTGGTCGGGCGGGGCCGGGCGCGAGCGGGCCCTGATCGTGCGCGGCCGCGCCAACCTGCTGCAGGACCGCGAGGCGGTCGAGGATCTGGAGCGCGTCCGCGTCCTGTTCGACGACCTCGAGCAGAAGGAGCAACTGATCGGCCTGCTCGACGGGGTCTCCACCGCCCAGGGCGTGCGCATCTTCATCGGCGCCGAAACGCGGCTGTTTTCGCTTTCGGGTTCCGCCGTGATCGCGGCGCCCTATATGACGGGCCGGCAGCGCGTGCTGGGCGCCATCGGCGTCATCGGCCCCGCGCGACTGAACTACGCCCGCGTCATCCCGTTGGTGGACTACACCGCGCGGGTGCTGGGCCGGATTCTGGACGGACAAGAGACTTGAGCGACATTCACGACGACACCCCGACCTCCGAGGAACTGGCCGCCGACATCGGCGAGACGGAGGGCATGGAAGCGGTCGACGACGGCCTCGGGCCCATCGACGCCCTGATCGCCGAGCGCGACCAGTGGAAGGACCGCGCCCTGCGCGCCGTGGCCGAGGCGGAGAACACCAAACGCCGGGCGGAACAGCAGAACAACGACGCCCGCGCCTACGCCATCCAGAAATTCTCGCGCGACCTGCTGGGCGTGGCCGACACGCTGGAGCGCGCCCTCGCGGTCGAGCTGGCCGGCAGCGAGGACCCCGCCGTGACCAATCTGGTCAGGGGGCTGGAGCTGACCCACAAGTCGCTGATGCAGGCGTTCGACGCCAACGGCCTGAAGCGCGTCGAGCCGCAGGCCGGCGACGCCTTCGATCCCCACCTCCACCAGGCGATGATGGAACAGCCCTCGGACACGGTGCAGGGCGGTCAGGTGATCCAGACCCTCCAGCCCGGCTACGCCCTGTTCGGCCGCACCGTCCGCGCCGCCATGGTCGTGGTGGCCGCCAAGGGCTCCGGCGCCGCCGCCGGCAATGCGGCCTATGCGAAGGCCGCGGAGGCCGACGGCGGCAATTTCGACGGCAAGGCGTAAGGGCTTCCTCTCCGCTCCGGGGAGAAGGCAGTCGCCCTACTTCAGCCGCCGCTCGAACAGCGCCAGCAGCTTGCTCCAACCGTCCGCCGCGTCGCCGGCGCGGTAGCTGTCGCGGTAGTCGGCGTGGAAGCCGTGCGGCGCGCCGGCGTAGACGTCGATACGGCTGTCGTCCTGGCCGGCGCGCTGCAGGGCCGTGCGCATGGCCTCGACGCTGTCCAGCGGGATGCCCCGGTCGGCCTCGCCGTACAGGCCCAGCACCGGCGCCTTGAGGTCGTCGGCCAGCTCGACCGGCCATGGCCGCCCGGCGGCGATCTGCTCGGGCGTGGCGTTGGCCGGCGGGGCGAGGCGGCCGTACCACGCCACGCCGGCCTCGATGGCCGCGAAGCGCGCCGCCGCCTGCCACACCACCTTGCCGCCCCAGCAGAACCCGGTGATCCCGACCTTGTCGGCGTTGGCCCACAGCTGCTGGCTGGCCCAGTCCAGGGTGGCGGCGATGTCGCCCATGACCTGTTCGTAGCCGGCCCCCGCCACGATCTGCTGGACGCGCTGCATGTCCGCCAGCGGGGCCGGATCCTCGACCCGGACGAAGAAGGCCGGGGCGATCGCCGCATAGCCCTCGCGCGCCAGCCGGCGGCAGATGTCGCGGATGTATTCGTGGACGCCGAAGATCTCGGACACCACGATCACCACCGGAAAGGGCCCGTCGCCGTGCGGCCGGGCCACATAGGCCGGCAGGTCGAAGCCGTCCGGAGCCGGATAGCTGACCTCGCCGGCGCTGAGGCCGTCGGCGGGGGTGCTGATCGGGCTGGCCTGGGCCGCCAGCGCCGCAGGCGCATAGCCGGCGAAGAACAGCCCCCCGAGGCCGCCCGTCGCCAGCGCCCGCCGGCTGAAGCGGAAGTCGTCGGGCTCGGGCCCTTCGGGGCGGACGAGGTCGGTCATGGCGCGCGCTCCATCTCGGGAAAGCGGGACAGTGGCGCGGCTTCCGCCGGGGGTCGAGTCACGGGCGAGTGATGGCCCGCCGCCTTACCGCGTCAGATAGTAGTCCGCGATCCGGCAGGCGTTGATGTTCTCGCGCACCAGCACCTGGCCGCCCGCCAGCTCGGCCCTCAGGTCGTAGAGACAGCCGCCCGCGCCGTCGTCGAGGGTCACAGGCACGCTCGCCCCCGTGGCCAGCGGCGTCCCGCCCAGCAGGTCGCGGCCGAACTCGCCCGTCCGCACGTCGGCGGCCTGCAGCTTCTGCACCGTCGCGCCGGTCTGGTTGTGGATGCGCACCCGGCGGTTCTGGCCGTCCCGCGACTGGCCTTCCGCCGTCGCCGCGGCGGACAGGCCCGCCCCGGCCATGACGGCCCCGACGGCGGCGGCGATAAACAGTCTGCGGACGAGCATGGGCCCTCCTCCTGGCCGGCGCCCCCACCGGGCCGACGCGATCAGTATATGCGCTTGCGCGCTTCGTGACACACCTGACGGAGACTGACGCGGAATCGCCGACAGGCCTTGCGGGGCGGGGGGTGTTTCCCATATCGGCGACAACCCGCCGGAAAACCCCGCATCTCGTGGGGCTTTGCGCCGGAACCGTACAAACGAGACCCTGACCCCCGGGGGCGGTCATGCGCGGCGCTTGGCTTTGGAAGGCCGCCGCACCGCCCGCCGAACATGGAGTGAAAGACCAACCTATGGCCAAGATCATCGGCATCGACCTGGGCACCACCAACTCGTGCGTGGCCGTCATGGACGGCAAGAACCCCAAGGTTATCGAGAACGCGGAAGGCAACCGCACGACCCCCTCGGTGGTGGCCATCCAGGACGGCGGGGAGGTCCTCGTCGGCCAGCCCGCCAAGCGCCAGGCCGTGACCAATCCGGCCAACACCTTCTTCGCCATCAAGCGCCTGATCGGCCGCAACTTCGACGATCCCGTCGTGGCCAAGGACAAGGGCATGGTGCCCTATGAGATCGTCAAGGGCCCGAACGGCGACGCCTGGGTGAAGGCTCACGGCAAGGACTATTCGCCCCAGCAGGTCTCGGCCTACACCCTCGGCAAGATGAAGGAGGCCGCTGAGGCCTACCTCGGCGAGACCGTCACCCAGGCCGTCATCACCGTCCCCGCCTACTTCAACGACGCCCAGCGCCAGGCCACCAAGGACGCCGGCAAGATCGCCGGCCTCGAGGTGCTGCGCATCATCAACGAGCCGACCGCGGCCGCCCTCGCCTACGGCCTCGACAAGAACGACGGCCAGAAGATCGCCGTCTACGACCTCGGCGGCGGCACCTTCGACGTCTCGATCCTCGAGATCGGCGACGGCGTGTTCGAGGTGAAGTCGACCAACGGCGACACCTTCCTCGGCGGCGAGGACTTCGACCTGCGCCTCGTCGACTACCTGGCCGACGAGTTCAAGAAGGAGCAGGGCGTCGACCTGCGCCAGGACAAGCTGGCCCTGCAGCGCCTCAAGGAAGAGGCCGAAAAGGCCAAGAAGGAGCTGTCCTCGACCACCCAGTACGAGGTCAACCTGCCGTTCATCACCATGAACGCCTC
>JAEYUE010000014.1 GCA_023433655.1 Pseudomonadota bacterium
CGGCGGCGCTGGCCCGCCTGACGGCGGCGGCGGATCCGGCGTTGGCGCCGCCGCGGCCGCTGTATCTGAGGGCGCCCGATGCGACGCCGCCCAGCCGCCTGCCCGGCCAGCCACGGCCGCCGGCGGCATGAGCGGGCGGGGTCTTTCCGCCGAGGTCGCCGCCCGGCTGGCCCCGGCGATGGCTGAAATCCACGCGGAAGCGTTCGACGGGCCGCACGACGCCCCGTGGAGCGCCCGGGCCATCGCCGGGCTGCTGCAGCAGCCCGGCGTGTTTTCTGTTGCCGGGCGGGACGGCTTCATCCTGATGCGGGCCGTGGCCGACGAGGCCGAGATCCTGACCCTGGCGGTGCGGCCCGCGGCCCGGCGAGCCGGCGAGGGCCTGCGGCTGGTGCGGATGGGTCTCGAGGGCGCCGCGGAACTGGGGGCGACGCGCGTCTTCCTCGAGGTCGCCGAGGACAATGTCGCCGCCCGGGCTCTCTACGCGCGCGCCGGTTTCGCCGAGGCGGGGCGGCGGCGGGGCTACTACGCCGGGGCCGATGGCGGGCGGCGCGACGCCCTGCTGTTGGCGCTGGACCTGACCCCGGCGCTTCCCTAGCGCGACGGCCCGGCCTATCCTGTCGGCATGGACCGGATCGAGAAACTCTGCGCCGAGCGCGGCATGCGCATGACCGAGCAGCGGCGCGTCATCGCCCGGGTGCTGTCGAGCGCTGAGGACCATCCTGACGTCGAGGAGCTGTACCGCCGCGCCTCGGCCATCGATCCGCACATCTCCATCGCCACCGTCTACCGCACCGTGCGGCTGTTCGAGGAGGCCGGGGTCGTCGAGAAGCACGACTTCGGCGACGGCCGCTCGCGCTACGAGGAGGCCGGGGACGATCACCACGATCACCTGATCGACACCCGCTCGGGCGAGGTGATCGAATTCTTCGACGCCGAGATCGAGCGGCTGAAGACCGAGATCGCCGAGCGGCTGGGTTACGAACTGGTCGGCCACAAGCTGGAGCTCTACGGCAAGCGCATCGAGGGCGCCGCCCCCACCGACCGCGACGGCCTGATCTTCAAGCGTCACGCGGCCCGGGTGGACCCGGAAGAGGTTGACCCAGCCTAGGGCACGTCGTCGTCGGCGACCGCCCCGCCCTCGTTCTCAAGTCGGTTGAGGGCGCGGACGTCGCGGCTGTTGAACTTGAGCCGCACCCCCACGCCCATGCCGTTCTCGTCGATGAAGACGGCGCCGCCGGACTCCAACACGGCGCGCAGCCGGCCGGCCGCCTCCTCGCCCGGATGGATGCGGCCGCGCTCGAAGGCCCGGATCGCCTCGACCGTCAGGCCGGACAGGCGCGCGACATGGTCCCGCGGCCACTGGACGAGGGCCCGCGCCGCCTTGCACTGGGGACCGGTGAGGGACATGGGTCCCCCATAGCACAGCCGCCGACGCCGGGCATGGCGCGGACCGCGCGGGCGCTCTAAAAGCCCGTGCATGACCGAGACCCCTGTTTCGCCGCCGGAGACCGATGCCGCGGGCGCGCCGCCGAAGCGCCTGTTCATCAAGACCTACGGCTGCCAGATGAACGTCTACGACTCGGAGCGCATGGCCGATGTGCTGCGCCCGCTGGGCTATGCCGCGACGGAGACGGTCGAGGACGCCGACTTCGTCATCCTCAACACCTGCCATATCCGCGAGAAGGCGGCCGAGAAGGTCTATTCCGAACTGGGCAAGCTGCGCCAGATGAAGGAGGCCAGGGCCGGGGGGATGACCATCGCCGTGGCCGGTTGCGTCGCCCAGGCCGAGGGCGAGGAGATCATGAAGCGCCAGCCGGCGGTCGATCTGGTGGTCGGGCCGCAGGCCTATCACCAGCTGCCCGAGCTGCTGACGCGGACGGCGCGGGCGCGGGGCGAGCGCATCGGGGCCGACTTCGCCCCGGTCGACAAGTTCGACGCCCTGCCGGCGACGCGCGGGGTCGAGGGGGTGACGGCTTTCCTGACGGTGCAGGAAGGCTGCGACAAGTTCTGCACCTTCTGCGTGGTGCCCTACACCCGCGGGGCGGAGTGGTCGCGGCCGGTCGCGGCGGTGCTGGCCGAGGCGCGGGAGCTGGCGGCGCGCGGCGTGCGCGAGGTCACCCTGCTGGGCCAGAACGTCAACGCCTATGACGGGGAGGGGCCGGACGGGACGCCGTCGTCGCTGGCGCGGCTGGCCTTCGCCCTGGCGGAGATCCCGGGCATCGACCGCATCCGCTACACCACCAGCCACCCGAACGACTTCACCGATGAGCTGATCGCGGCGCACCGCGACCTGCCGCAGCTGATGCCCTATCTGCACCTGCCGGTGCAGTCGGGGTCGGACCGGATCCTTCGACTGATGAACCGCAAGCATGGGCGCAGGCAGTACCTCGAACTGATCGACCGCATTCGGGCGGCCCGGCCGGACATGGCCCTGTCGGGCGACTTCATCGTCGGCTTTCCTGGCGAGACGGATCGCGACTTCGAGGACACCCTCGATCTGGTGCGGCGGGTGAACTACGCCTCGGCCTTCAGCTTCATGTATTCGCCGCGGCCGGGCACGCCGGCGGCGACCATGGCGGCGCAGGTTCCGGACGGGGTGTCGCGCGAGCGGCTGCACGCCCTGCAGGCCCTGCTGACCGAGCAGCAGGTCGCCTTCAACGCCTCGCGGGCGGGGATGACCGTGCCGGTGCTTTTCGAAAGGAAGGGGCGGCACGGGGCCCAGGCCATCGGCCGCTCGCCGTGGCTGCAGTCGGTGCATGTCGAGGACGCGGATCATCTGATCGGCCGGATCGTTCCGGTGAAGATCGAACGCGGCCAGCAGAACAGCCTGACAGGACGACTGATGCAGCAGAAGGCGGCCTGATGGCCCGGGACAACGAATTCCTCGCCCTCGACGACGCGGCCCTGCGCGCCGTCATCGGGCCTAACAGCCGCCACGTCGCCCTGATCGAGGACGCCTTCAAGGTGCTGGTCGAGGCGCCGGGCGGCGGCGCGACCATCAACGGCTCGCCCAAGGACCGGGCCCAGGCGCGGCGGGTCATCCAGACCCTGGCCGAGCGGGCCGAGGCGGGAGCGACCATCACCGAGGCCGACGTGCGCACGGCGCTGGGCGCGGCGGCGGCGCAACCGCGGGAAGGGCAGGGGACCGTGGCTCCCAGCGCCATCGCCCTGCCGGTCGGGCGGCGCGGAGCGATCGCGCCGAAGACCGCGGCCCAGGCCAACTATCTGGACATGCTGTCGCGTTGCGAACTGACCTTCGGGGTCGGGCCGGCGGGGACGGGCAAGACCTTCCTGGCGGCGGCCTACGGCGCCTCGCTGCTGCGCCGGGGACAGGTCGACCGGCTGGTCATCACCCGGCCGGCGGTGGAGGCGGGCGAGAAGCTGGGCTTCCTGCCCGGCGACCTGAACGAGAAGGTCGATCCCTATCTGGCCCCGATCTGGGAGTCGCTGAACGACATCCTCGGTCCCGACGACGTGCGCCGGCGGCGCGACAAGGGCGAGATCGAGGCGGCGCCGATCGCCTTCATGCGCGGGCGGACGCTGAGCCACGCCTTCATCATCGTCGACGAGGCCCAGAACACCTCGCGGCTGCAGATGAAGATGGTGCTGACCCGCCTCGGCGAGGGCGCACGGATGGTGGTGACCGGCGACCCGTCGCAGATCGATCTGCTCAATCCCCGCGACTCCGGCCTGCGGCACGCCCTGCGCATCCTCAAGGACGTCAAGGGCGTGGCGATCCAGACCTTCCAGGCCGAGGACGTGGTCCGCCACGCCATGGTCGAGCGCATCGTGCGGGCCTATGACGCCGACGCGGCCCTGCAGCGTCCGAAAGCCGACCTTGAGGATCCCGACCTGTGATCGAGGTCGAGATCGACGACGCGGCGTGGACGGCGGCCCTGCCCGAGGCCGCGGCGGTGGCCGAGCGGGCCGCGGCGGCGGCGCTGGGCGCCGTCGAGGGCGACGTGGTCGTGCTGCTGACCGACGACGCGACGGTGCAGGACCTCAACGCCCGCTTCCGCGCCCGGGACCGGGCGACCAATGTGCTGTCGTTTCCGGCGGCGGAGAGCGCGGCGCCGCACCTTGGCGACCTGGTGCTGGCCTTCGGGGTCTGCGCGGCGGAGGCGGAGGCCCAGGGCAAGAGCCTGGCCGACCATCTGAGCCACCTGACCGTGCACGGCGTGCTGCACCTGCTGGGCCGCGACCACGAGGCCGAGGCCGAGGCGGACGAGATGGAGGCCGAAGAGCGCGCCATCCTTGCCAGTCTGGGCGTCGCCGACCCATACAGGGCCGATGCTGACGCTTGACCCCGCCCGCCGCCGCGACCGTCTGATCCTGCGCCTCGGCCGCGTCGCCCTGGCGCTGGCGGCCGGTTTGGCCGCGGCCCTCGCCCATCCGCCCTTCGGGATCCTGCCCGGCCTGCTGGGCTATCCCCTGCTGATGCTGCTGGCCGAGCGGTCGGTGAATGTCCGCGGCGGCTTCTGGATGGGCTGGCTGGCGGGCTTCGCCTATTTCTTCATCAGCTGCTGGTGGGTGGCCGAGGCCTTCCTGGTCAATCCGGCGCAGGCGTGGATGGCGCCGTTCGCGGCCAGCCTGCTGCCGATCGGCCTGGGCCTGTTCTGGGGGGCGGCCACGGCGCTCTACCGCCGCTTCAACCCCGGCGGGGTCGGCCGGGTGCTGGTGTTCGCCGGCCTGTTCTGCCTGCTGGAGTGGCTGCGCGGCCATATCCTGACCGGCTTCCCGTGGAATCCGGCGGGGGCCAGCTGGAAGGCGGGGTCGGCGGGGTCGCAGTTCGCCGCGGTGGTCGGGGTCTACGGGCTGAGCCTGGTGACCGTGGCCGCGGTCTCGGCCTTCGGCCCTCTCGCCGGACCGGGCGCGCGCAAGGCCCGCATCGGCGCCGCTGTTCTCGGCGTGATGGCGCTGGCGGCCCTGCTGATCGGCGGGGCCGTGCGGCTGGCCGGGGCCCGGCCGGCCGTGACCGAGACGGTGGTGCGCATCGTCCAGGCCGACGTTGACCAAGAGTCGAAATGGACCCCCGAGGCCTATCGCGGCATCGTCGACCGCTACGTCAACCTGACGGGGCGGCCGGGGGCGGTGGTCCCGGACGTGGTGATCTGGCCCGAGGGGGCCCTGCCGGCCTCGGCCAACCAGGTGTTCGCGCCGGGCTCGCCGGACGCGGCCGCCATCGCGCGGGCGGTGCGGCCGGGGCAGAGCCTGATCCTCGGCCTCGGCCGGGGCGTCGCCGACCCGGAGGCGCCGGAGGGCGCGCGCTATTACAACAGCCTGCTGGCGCTGACCGACGAGGGCGGCGACGGGCTGAGGATCACCGCAACCTATGACAAGCACCGCCTGGTGCCGTTCGGCGAATATCTGCCGGCCGGCGATCTGCTCGGCGCGCTCGGCGTGCGCAGCCTGACCCATATGCCGCTGGACTTCAGCGCCGGGCCGCGACCGGCCCCGATCGTCGTGCCGGGCCTGCCGCCGGTGCAGCCGCTGATCTGCTACGAGAGCCTGTATCCGGGCTTCACCCCGGGCGGGGCGGAACGGCCGCGCTGGATCGTCAACATCTCCAACGACGCCTGGTTCGGGCGGACCTCGGGGCCGCTGCAGCACCTCAACCTGGCCAGCTATCGGGCCATCGAGACCGGCCTGCCGGTGGTGCGCTCCACCCCGACCGGGGTCTCGGCCCTGATCGATCCGTGGGGACGGGTGGTCGGCGACCAGCGGCTGGAGCCGGGCGAGAGCGGGGTCATCGACGCCCGCCTGCCGGCTCCGGGCCCGGCGACCGTCTATGGACGGTTCGGCGACCTGCTGTTCGGTCTCGGCCTGCTGCTGGCGCTGGGGCCGGCGGTCGCCGGGCGACGGATCCGGCCGCGCTCCCGGTCCTGAATTGGGACGGTTCAGGCTGTTTTCGCGCAGGCGGAGAGGGGTCGAAACGGTTACGCAACTCCCGGATGCAGCCTATCGGGAAACCGGGCGTTTTTCCGTGACAGCGGCCCAAAGCAGGCGCATTCAGGCCGTGCGTCACTGACGGAGGGCAATGCAACCATGGCCAGAGGCAAGGGCGAGGACGGACCTCATCCGGTGGACCGGCACGTCGGCCGGCGGGTCTGCGAGAAGCGGCTGGCGCTCGGCTATAACCAGAGCGATCTCGGTCGCGCGCTGGGTCTGACCTTCCAGCAGATCCAGAAGTACGAGAAGGGGGCCAACCGCATCTCGGCCTCGAAGCTCTGGGACATCGCCCGTTTCTTCAAGGTCGATATCGGCTACTTCTTCGAAGGCCTGAACGGCGCCCAGATCGCCGGCATGGCCGAGGGCGGCGGCGGCTTCGACCACGACTATCCAGCGACCCGCTACACCATTGAGATCAGCCGGCTGGCGCCGCAGCTGTCGACGCGTCAGCAGAAGCTGGCGCTGGAGCTGATCCGCGACATGGCCGACCGCAAGGAGACGGACGAGGCCTGAGCCTCATCCCTCCGCGTCGGCGGCCCGCGCGCGTCGCGTCCCGAAGGTGGGGGCGGCGGCCTTCTGTTCGGTCCAGTAGGCGGCGCCGTCGCGCGGCTTGAACATGGTCTTCGCCACGCCGTCCCGCGACACCACGGCGAAGGTGTTGGTCGAGGCCTGGTACAGCAGCACATCGCCGTTGGGCCGTTCCGCCCGTTCAGTGCCCGCGGGCGGTCGCGTCGTGAAGGCCCGCACCTTGTCGAGATACTCTCCGGCCGTGGCGGCGCCGAAGTCGGCGCCGTTGGTTCGGAACAGCCGCTCGGTCTTGGCGTCGACGCTCTCGCGCCGGTTGGCGGTCAGCGCCGCCGGCGCCGCCGAAGAAACGTCCGCCGCCGCCGAGGTCAGCACCGCCCCGGCGCCGTCGGCCGCACGATCCCGCGTCTCGACCACCGACCCGCCGTTGCCGCAGGCCGCCAGCAGGGCGAGCGCCGCACCGGCCGCCCCCCATCCTTGCTTCCGGTTGAACACCATCGAACCCTCCATCCGTAAACCCGGCGGATTCCATATCGCTGTTATTTTGTTCTTGCAATGTTCTTGTTGGGCGCGGCTCACTCGACGTCGGGCGGCGGGGCCGCTAGATCAGCGGCATGACCTCGGCGCCGCTGTCCGGACGGAAGATCCTGCTCATCGTCGGCGGCGGCGTGGCCGCCGACAAGTCGCTGGAGCTGGTGCGCCGGCTGAAGAAGGCGGGGGTCGAGGTCCGCGCCGTG
>JAEYUE010000069.1 GCA_023433655.1 Pseudomonadota bacterium
CCTCGGGTCCGATCGACCTGGTCGCCCTGGCCCATCCCGAGCGGATGCTCCACCTCTACGTCGCGCCCGAGGGCGAGGCGCGCCGCATCTGGCTGTTCGACGTCTCGGCCCAGAAGTCGATGGAGCTGCAGCTCTCGCAGGCCCAGAAGATGCAGGCCGTGGGCCAGCTCGCCGGGGGCGTGGCGCACGACTTCAACAACCTGCTGACCGCCATCCAGCTGCAGCTGTCCGGCCTGCTGGAACGCCATCCCGTCGGCGACCCCTCCTACGAGGGCCTGAACGAAATCCGCCAGACCGCCATCCGCGCCGCCGACCTGGTGCGCAAGCTGCTGGCCTTCTCGCGCAAGTCGACCGTCCGCCGCGAGCGCCTCGACCTCGGCGAACTGGTCGGCGAGTTCGCCGTCCTGCTGCGCCGCCTGCTGCGCGAGGACGTGCGGCTGGAGACCGACTACGGTCGTGACCTGCCCGTGGTGCTGGCCGACAAGAGCCAGCTGGAGACGGCGGTGATGAACCTCGCCGTCAACGCCCGCGACGCCATGCGCGGCGTGGTCGAGCCCGGCGACGCCGTGGTCACCATCCGCACCGCCCGCCTGACCGCCGCCGAGGCGCGCGCCATGGGCTGGGCCGCCCCGACCACGGAGGCCGTCGCCCTGATCGAGGTTTCCGACACCGGCCCGGGCGTGCCGCCCGAGATACTGGGCAAGATCTTCGAGCCCTTCTTCACCACCAAGGCGGTGAACGAAGGCACCGGCATGGGGCTGGCCACCGTCTACGGCATCGTCGAACAGGCGGGCGGGCACATCAATGTCGCCAACCTCGAGGGCGGCGGGGCCGCCTTCCGCATCTTCCTGCCGGAGGCGGCGGAGGCCGAGCTGGCCGAAACGCCCCTGGTCGAGGCCAAGGCCAAAGCCCCGCGCGACCTGTCCGGGGCCGGCCGCATCCTGTTCGTCGAGGACGAGGCCGCCGTGCGCGGCATCGCCGCCCGCCTGTTGCGCCAGCGCGGATACGACGTCATCGAGGCGGCCGACGGCGAGGAGGCGCTGGAGCTGGCTGAGCAGCACGCCGGCCAGATCGACATGATGATCTCGGACGTGATCATGCCGGGGCTGGACGGTCCCTCGCTGCTGAAGAAGGCGCGCCCGTTCCTGGGCGATGCGCCGGTGATGTTCATTTCGGGCTACGCCGAGAGCGACTTCTCGGACCTGCTGCAGGACGAGGCCGGCGTGTCCTTCCTGCCCAAGCCCCTGGACATCAAGACCCTGGCCGAGCGCGTGAAGCAGGAACTTCGGGCGGCCTGACGCTCACTTGCGGCGGCGGGGGTGGTGATCCCCGCGCCCCTCCCGCGCCTGGCGGCGCCAGTACGGCGACTCCGGCGGGATATAGATGTCGCGATAGCCGTAGTCCCCGGGGCAGTAGCGCCGGTTGGCGCCGTAGGGCAGGCCCGGCGGCGGAGCCCAGTAGCAGAACCGGTTCTCGTACTCGAGATCGGCCGCGGCCTGGTCGAGCCCCATCGCCACGGCCTCCCAGAAGGCCGGATCGCTGCTGCAGCCGCCAAGCCCAACGGCCGCGGCCATGGCCAGTGCGATGCGTCGCGTCCTGAATCCCGTCATGGCGATCCCCTTCCGCCTTCACCGTGGAAGGTGAACGCCGATCCGCCAAGCCCACCAAACCTGACAGGCTGACTTGCCCGGATGGCGGTTCCATGGGCAGGCTGACCGCGAGGGAGGGCCCGCCATGATCGATCGCCGCCGACTGCTTCTGACCGCCGCCGCCGGAGCGGGACTGGCCGCCGCGTCAGGTCCCGCCTTCGCGCGCAGCGACGCCGACGACCGGCTCGACGCCCTGCTGAACCGCTGGTTCGAAGAGGATGTCGACGCCTCGCCTGAGACGGCCACCAATCTCGGCCTCGACCGCGGCGACCGCGCCCATCTGTCTTCGAAGCTGTCGGACCGCAGCTTCGCCGCCTGGATGGTCGACCGCGCCACGGCCAACGACCGCCTGCAGGCCTTGGCCGACTTCGACCAGACCGGCCTGACCCGTCCGGGGACGATCAACCTCGCCGTGGCCGCCTTCCGCGCCCAGACCGCCTCGACCGGCGCCTCCTTCGACTACGGCTCGGCCATCGAGGGCGGCCGGATGGGCCCCTACCTCGTCAATCAGATGACCGGGGCCTACTTCACGGTCCCGGACTTCATGGACACCCAGCACCGGGTCGAGGACCGCGACGGCGCCCAGGCCTTCCTCGCCCGCCTCTCCGCCTTCGGCCCCGGCCTCGACGCCGAGACCTGGCGAATCGAACGCGACGCCGTGCACGGCGTGGTCCCCCCGGACTTCGTCATCGACCTGACCCTCGGTCAGCTGAAGGCGCTGCGCGATCAGCCCGCCGCCGACATGGCGATGATCCGCACCCTCGAGCGCAAGGCGTCCGGCCTCGGTCTGTCCGGCTATGGCGACCGCGCGGCGTCCCTGGTCGAGGCGGACGTCAAGCCGGCGCTGGACAGGCAGATCGCGGCCTTCGAACGTCTGCGCCCGGCGGCCGTCCACGACGCCGGGGTCTGGCGCCTGCCCGACGGCGAACGCTTCTACGCCCACGGCCTGAAGTACTGGACCACGACGACGATGACCCCGGATGAGGTCCACGCCGTTGGCCTCGAACAGGTGGCCGCAATCACTGCCGAGATCGACTCCATCCTCAGGGCGCAGGGCATGACGGAGGGGACGGTCGGTCAGCGCATCGACGCCCTCAACAAGGACCCGGCACAGCTCTGGCCCAACACCGAGGAGGGCAAGGCCGCCCTGATCGAGAGCCTGAACCGCCAGGTCGCGGCCCTCGACCCGCTGCTGCCGCGCCTGTTCGGCCGCCTGCCGCGCTCGAAGGTCGAGGTGCGCCGCGTCCCGCCGGCGATCGAGGCCGGCGCCCCCGGCGGTTACTACCAGGGCCCGCCGCTCGACGGCTCGAGGCCCGGCGCCTACTACATCAACCTGCGCGACACGGCGAACTGGCCGAAATTCGCCCTGCCGACGCTGACCTATCATGAGGCCTCGCCCGGTCATCACCTGCAGGTCGCCCTGCAGCGCGAGACCGAAAGCCTGCCGGCCTGGCGCCGCGCCAACGGTTTCTCGGCCTACAATGAGGGCTGGGCGCTCTATGCCGAGGCCGTGGCCGCCGACGACCTCGACGTCTACGCCGACAATCCGCTGGGCCGCGTCGGCTTCCTGATGTCCTACCTGTTCCGCGCGGTCCGGCTGGTGGTCGACACCGGCCTGCATCACAAGCGCTGGAGTCGCGAGCAGGCGGTCGACTACATGGTGGCCTCGGGCGCCAAGCCGGTGAACGCCGCCAACAGCGAGATCAACCGCTACTGCGTCATGCCGGGGCAGGCCTGCGCCTACAAGATCGGCCATACCGTCATCGCCCGGCTGCGCGCCGAAGCCGAGGCGCGGCCGGGCTTCGACCTGCGCCGCTTCCACGACGCCGTTCTGGCCAATGGCTCGACGCCGCTGTCAGTGCTCGAACACCTGATGCGGAGCTAGCCGGCGGCCACCACCTCCCGGGCGGCCCGAACGGCCGGATCGGCCGCCGCGGCCGCCAGGATCCAGTCGCGGAAGCGGGCGATCTTCGGCGACCGTCGCCGCCCCTCGGGCCACACCAGCCAGTAGGCGTATTCGGGGATCAGCTTGACCGTCAGCGGGACCGGCTGCACCAGCCGGCCTTCGGCGAGCTCGCGCGCGAACAGCACAGGGGAGGCCAGCGCCACGCCCTGGTCGCCCAGCGCCGACGCCACCTCCAGCGCCTGGTAGTCAGCACGCAGTCGCGACGGCGCCTGGCCGTCCGCGACCACCCCGGCCGCCGCGAACCAGACGGCCCATTCTTTCTCGAGACCGATGCGCGGCGCTTTCAGCAGGTCCTCGGCCTTGCGCAGATCCAGCCGGTCGCGGAGGCGCGGGCTGCAAACCGGCGTGAACACGCTGGGCATGACCTCGACGCTTTCAAGCCCCGGCCACTCGCCGGTCCCGGAGCGGATGCCGACGTCGAACCCCTCCCGCGACAGGTCGACCAGATGCGCCGCTGTATCGAGCCGGACGGCGAGCTCCGGGTGCGCCAGCTGGAATTCGCCCAGCCGCGGCGCCAGCCATTGGGTCGCGAGGGTCGCCAGGGTGGTGATCGACAGCACGGCCTGGTCGGCCTCGGTCAGGTCGGTCACGGCCCGGCGCAGGAGGGTCATGGCCTCCGTCGCGGCCCGCGACAGCCGTTCTCCCGGTTCGGTCGGCACGACCTCGCGGGGCAGCCGACGGAACAGGCTCTGACCCAACCGGCCCTCCAGCGCCTTGATCTGCCAGCTGACCGCGGCCTGGGTCATGCCGAGCTCCTCCGCGGCGCGGGTGAAGCTGTTCAGACGCGCCGCCGCCTCGAACACCCGGAGCGAGGCGAGGGGGATTCCTGCGAGGGGGTCGGCCATAAGGGAGCCTTATGCTGTTCGTCGCCAATCTGGTTTGCGGAGCGGACCTGTCAAGCTCATTCTGTCCATGCAGTCACAGAACAGGGAAAGGAGATGCGAGATGGAGGAGATTCACCACGTGCATAAGGAAGCCGCATGGGGCTGGGCCACGGTCCTGCGCGATTGGCGGCGCAGCCGCACCCGCGCCCGCATCCGGCGCCCGCAACGGACAGCGACGGCTTCCTATCGCTGAGACGTTCAACCCCTGTCGCGGCGGATCGCCCAATCCCCCAATCGCCGCGATCGAGCCCGCAAGGGTCAGGGCCCGGATCCGGAGGGAGCCTCCTGCTCTCACGGGTCCGGGTCTTCTGCTGAGGGCTAGCCGATGGTGCGGTCGTCCATCTCGCGCAGGGCGTTGTGGATGGCGGTGGCGGCGATGGCGGCCTCGGCCCCCGCCACGGCGATCTGGTTCAGGCCGCGCACGACATCGCCGGCCGCATACAGCCCCGGCACGCTGGTCTGCTGGTGGTCGTCCACGGTCAGACAGCGGTCGTCGCTGAGCCGCGCGCCCAACGCCCGGGCCAGCTCCGCGTTCGGCGAGGTGCCGAGCGCCGAATAGACCAGGTCGAAGACCCGAAACCGCCCGCTCCAGCTCAGGGCGGTCACCCGGTCGCCCTCCAGCCGGACATTGTCGATCGGAGGCCGGATCACTTCGACGTTCAGGCGGCGCAGCTCGTCTTCCGCGGTGAGCGCTTCGGGCGAGCCGACGTGGAGCAGGGTGACCCGGTCGGAGTAGGTGCGCAGGAAGGCCGCTTCGCGGGCCCCGGCGTCATCCTTGCCGATGACGGCCACCGCCTTGCCTGTCGCTTCAAAGCCGTCGCAGATCGGGCAGATCCGCACCAGGGCGCGCTCGATGCCCCGCTCGACCCCCGGCAGGTCAGGGTGATGGTCGGTGACGCCGGTGGCCAGCAGGACCTTTCTCGCCCTTACGTCGCGGCCGTTCAGGCGCGCCGTGAAGCCCTCGCCCTCGCGCTTCAGCGTCTCGACCCGCCCTGGCTCGACCACTGCATCGTACTCCAGCGCCTGTTCGATCATCCGACGCAGGATGGCGTCTCCGGTGATGCCCTCGGGAAAGCCGGGCAGATTGTGACTGACCGGAATCCAGCCGGCGCGCGGCGACCCGCCGTCGGCTACCAGCACCCGTCGCCGGAAGCGCGCCAGATAGGTGGCGGCGGTCAGCCCCGCCGGTCCGGCGCCGATGACGAGAATTTCGGGTTGGTTCAGCGCGTCCGCCATGTGGTCGGCCAGTAGTCCCATGGCACCCCAGCGCAGTGGCCCATGGAGCGTTCCGCCTGAAGCTCGAACCTCTCGCCCGTCCACACCCATGTCTGGGTCGTGCCGCAGTCCCCGAGGCCGCGTCCCTTGGAGAAGGCGGTGATGGTGCGGGCGTTGGGCGCATAGCCGCCGTTGACCGTACCGTTGTCCGGCCAGACCGACGCCTCTTCGGCGGGACGCCGGCCCTCGCTGCCGAGCAGGTCGGCCGGACGCGGATCGCGGCCGCCGGGGCCGGTGACGTACCACTGGTGCAGGATGTTGTAGGCCCCCGAGCCGCAGGGCACGGCCCACAGCTCGGTGGCGGCGTCCAGCCGGGCCGACATGACGTTCTGCATCAGCCACTCGCTGTGCTCCGATTCAGCCAGGCAGTCCTCTACCGCCTTGAGGGCGCGCAGGGAGGCGGGGAGGGTCTGCTTGTCGTCGCCGAAGCCCGTCTGGCTCGCCGCCGGCGCGGGCTGCGGTTCGGGCAGCGGCGGCGCGGCGGGCACGCGCGAGGCCGGCTGGTCGCCGCGGCGCAGGAGGGCCGTGGTCGTGCCCAGGCGTCCTTGCCGCTCGTCGATCCAAAGGAGCGCCGCGGAAGCGCCGTTGGCTGAGATCGAAACCGTTTCGCCCGCCTGAATCTCCATGTTTCGTCCCGCGGCCATGGCGGCGATGACGCTGCGCGCGCCGGCGCGGATCTCTCCGACCGGGGCGCCGGCGTCGCTGGCCTCGGCGCGGGCCGCCGGGAAGGCTCGACCGTCGATGATCACGGCCGGGTCGTCGTCATCGGACAGGTTCTCGCCCCACAGGCCGAAGGCGATCTCGGGCTCGGCGTCCGGGCCGGCCGGCATGAAGATGCGCACCCAGCCGGCGTCGTAGTCGGGGGCGAAGCCGAAGGCGTAGCAGGCGTTGCCGTTGTCACAGGTCGCCTGCCAGTCGCGGAACGGCTTCGTCTCGGTCCGGGGAGCTGCCTGCGGCGCCGGGCCGGTCGCCGGCGCGGCGGTCGATCCGGGCAACCCCGCCCCCGGCGTCGCCGCGCTCTCGCCGCAGGCGGCGAGCGCCAGACACAGCCCCAACAGTCCCGCGGTCGCTCGCATGCCTGTCCCCCTCTTCTGGAAGCCTGAGCATAACCCGGAATTGCAGGGAGCGGCGCCGCCTCTGCGCCTTTGCGCCGGCGACCGCCCCCGGCTATACCGCCCGCCACACCCACACCCCTCCATCGACAGAGAGAGCGCATGACCAGGATCAAGGTCGCCAACCCCATCGTGGACATCGACGGCGACGAGATGACCCGGATCATCTGGCAGATGATCAAGGAC
>JAEYUE010000138.1 GCA_023433655.1 Pseudomonadota bacterium
CGTTGAGGCCCTCGATGGCCTCGCGCTCGCCCGGGCGGATGACCAGCTGGGCCGGGGTCGCCGGATCGGCCAGCCAGCGGTCGAGGTTCCAGGCGATGACGTCGCCGGTCTTGAACTCCTGCCCCGAGGGCGCGGTCCAGTCCTGGTCGGTGGTCACCACCAGCTGGCCCTGCACCAGGGCGTTGATGTTCGACTTGGCCGGCAGCTCCAGCTTCGTGGTCGTGCCGTCGGCGTTCAGGCGGTGCGTCTCGCCCTCGTAGAAATTGATCCCCCGGTTGATCAGGGTGGCGCGGATGTTCCCGTCGGCGTCGCGCAGGGTGTAGCCGGACACGGAGACGTCGCTGGGCTGGCCGGTGAAGACGGTCTGCGCCTGGTCGAGCGTCTGGCCCCGCTTCAGCACCTTGACGATCATCGGATAGCCGGAGTCGGTCAGGGTGCCGGGCCCGAAGTCGCGCGAGATGAGCAGGGTGTCCTCGTCCACCCACGAGGCGCCGCCCTTGGACTCCGGCAGGACGAATCCGCCCTCGACGAACGTCTTCGTCGACCGGTCGAACTCGCGCACCGTCACCGCGTCCTTGCCGCCGTCCGACAGGCTGACCAGGCAACGCGTCTCCGCCGGCGGCAGGCAGGTCGCGCCCTTGTAGACCCAGTTCTTGCCCTCGGCCGCGGCCAGGGCGTCGATGTCCAGCACCGTCTCCCACTGCGTCTCGGCGGTGCGGTAGCTGTCGAGCGTGGTCGTGCGCCACACGCCGCGGACGTGCTCGGCGTCCTGCCAGAAATTGTCGAGGGTGCCGTCGTGGTTGAAGCCGACGCCGGGGATGCGGTCGCGCGCCTGGACGATCTCCAGGGCCTGCTGATGCAGCGTCTCGAAGCGCGGGTCGCCGCGCAGCACGCCCAGCGAATGTTCGTTGTGCTGCTCGACCCAGGCCATGGCGCGCTCGCCCTCGACCTCCTCCAGCCACAGATACGGATCGGTGGCGTCCGAGGTGGCGAAGCCGGCGCCCGACGCTTCGGCGGGCGAGGGGGCAGGAGCGGCCGGAGCCGTAGTCTGGGCCATGGCGGCGCTCGAGAGGGCGGTGGAGGCGAGAAGCGCGGCGAGCGCGGCGGAACGGATCATCTGGTTGGTCCCCGACAAATGGTCGGGCGGCACCTTAACGGGGGGCGGGGACGCGGCAACCCGCGCGCACTTCAGGTTACGGTTTTGTCATCTCAGGCAGCAGGCAGCAGGCAGCAGGGTCGTTTCGCTGGCGGCGGGCTCAAGCTGGCCCGCCCCGTTGCCTGCTGCCTGTTGCCTGCTGCCTCTAGTGATGCCCCTCGTCGGGGATGCACAGGATCTCGCCGCAGGCCTTGCAGTGCACGGCGTCGGGGTCGTGCTTCTGCAGGCCGCAGGTCGGGCAGGGGAAGCGCACCTTGTGCGGCCGCACCAGGGTCTGGGCCAGCCGCAGGAACAGGGTGATCCCGGTCAGCATGATGACGATCGACAGCAGCCGGCCCCAGTTGCCCGGCAGGGTGATGTCGCCGAAGCCCGTGGTCGTCAGGGTCGCCACGGTGAAATACAGGGCGTCCAGATAACCCTGCAGATCGGGGTGGTCGTGCCGGAAGGTGGCGTAGACGAAGCCCGTGGCCACGAAGACGAAGGTCACCAGCGCCGCCAGCGCCCGGGAGATCTCCTCGACCCGGGTGTCGTCGAACTTGCGCCCGACGGTGCGCCAGAAGAAGTCGGAGCTCAGCAGGGTCCACAGCCGCAGCATCCGCAGGAAGCCGAAATTATAGACTGGCACCAGCAGGGTCGCGAGGATGAACAGGTCGACCCAGGTCGAGGGCTTCTTCAGCCAGTCGCGCACGTCCGTATAGGCCAGCGCCCGCGCCGTCAGGTCGGCCGCCAGCACCAGGGCGACGATGTAATCGACGACGTAGAAGGCCCAGCCGGCCTCACGCAGGATCGGCGCGGCGAGGAAGAAGCCGATGATGGCGAAGTCGACGACGATGACCGCCAGCCGGAAGCGCACCGCCGCCGGGGATGAGCCATGATAGAGGTAGCGCATGCGCGCCCTGATCCGCCAACCCTGACGGTTCGTCTCGTCCCCGGTGTGTGCGTCAGCCTGGCCCATGCGCCAGCGATAACGCGCGTCGCTCGCGCAAGGAACCGGCAAACGCTATATCCGGCGGCATGACCCGCCCCTTCGTCCGCATGAACGGCGCCGGCAACGACTTCATCGTCGTCAATGCGCTCGAGACGCCGTTCGCGCCGACGGCGGAGCAGGTGCGCGCCCTGGCCGCCCGCGACCCCGGGCCGGGCTGCGACCAACTGATCGCCATCGAGCCGTCCGACCGGGCCGACGCCTTCATGCGGGTGTGGAACGCCGACGGCGGCCAGGTCGAGACCTGCGGCAACGCGCTGCGCTGCGTCGGCTGGCTGCTGATGGAGTCGACGGGGAAGGACTCGGTGGTGATCGACACCCTCGGCGGCCCGACCACCGCCCGCCGGGCCGGGGACCGCCGGGTGCAGGTGGATATGGGCGCGCCCGGCCTCGACTGGACGGAGGTGCCGCTGGCCGAGGAGATGGACACCCGCGGCGTCGAACTGCAGGTCGGACCCATCGACGCCCCTCTGCTGCACACCCCCGGCGCCGTCTCCATGGGCAATCCGCATGTGGTCTTCTTCACCGACCGCCAGGACGACGCCTTCGTGCGCGGCTCCGGCTCGCTGGTCGAGCACCATCCGCTGTTCCCGGAGGGGGTCAATGTCGGCTTCGCCAATGTCGTGGCTCCGGACCGCATCCGCCTCAGGGTGTGGGAGCGCGGGGCCGGCCTGACCAAGGCGTGCGGCACCGGCGCCTGCGCCGCTCTCGTCGCCGCGGCCCGCCGCGGCCTGACCGGCCGCCACGCCGTCATCGAGGCCGACGGCGGCGAACTGGAAATCGACTGGGACGAGGCCACGGACCACGTCTTCATGGCCGGCCCGATCGAGATCGAGGGCACAGGGACGCTTCCGGTCTGATCGCCGGCTCCCACCGGTTGTCCGGCGGCGGCGCAGGGCCTAGGAACAAGCCTCCCCCGCCCCTCCGACGAAGCCGCCGCCGACCATGCCCGACCTGACCGACAAGCAGACCTTCTCCGACGAGGACGCGCTGGAGTTCCACCGCAGCCCGCGCCCGGGCAAGATCTCCATGGCCCCGACCAAGCCGATGGCGACCCAGCGCGACCTGTCGCTGGCCTATTCGCCCGGCGTGGCCGTGCCGGTGCTGGCCATCGCCGAGGACGCGGACCGGGCCTACGACTACACGTCCAAGGGAAACATGGTCGCCGTCATCTCCAACGGCACGGCCATCCTCGGCCTCGGCAACCTCGGGGCCATGGCCTCCAAGCCGGTGATGGAGGGCAAGTCCGTCCTGTTCAAGCGCTTCGCCGACGTCGACAGCTTCGATGTCGAGGTGAAGACCACCGATCCGGAAGAGTTCGTCACCGTGGTCAAGAACATCGGCGACACCTGGGGCGGCATCAATCTGGAGGACATCAAGTC
>JAEYUE010000154.1 GCA_023433655.1 Pseudomonadota bacterium
GTCGTCGAGGATCTGCCGGACGGCGGCCTCAAGGGCGGCCCGCCGGTACGGCTTGGCCAGGAATCCGACGCCGGCCGTGTCGTCCGGCATGGCCCTGCCTGACGCGAACAGCACCCGCAGCCCCGGCCGGGCCCGCCGCATGGCATGGGCCAGGGCGCGGCCGTCGATGGCCCCGGGCAGCATCAGGTCGGTGAACAGCAGGTCGACGGGGGGCAGGGTCGTGATCCGATCCAGCACGGCGTCCCCGTCGGCGGCGGCGATCACCCGGTAACCGAGGCTCCGCAACTGCCGCTCGGCGTTGGCGCGGATCAGATCGTCGTCCTCGACGATCAGGATGGTTTCGCCGCCGGCCCGCACGTCCAGCGTTGCGGCCGGTCCTTCGGCCGATTCGGCGACCAGCTCGGATAGCCAAGCGACGAGGGCTTCCAGCATCTCGCGGTCCGGCCTCCCGCCCGCGGCGAAGGTCCGGTCGACGGCGCGGGCGGCCTCGCCGACCTCGGCGAAGCCGAAGATGGCGGCGGCCCCCGCGAGCTTGTGCGCCGCCGCCTCGACTTCCGGCGCGCCGGGGTCGCCCTCGGCGAGATGGCGCTCGAACAGCGCCCGGTCGCGGTCCGCCCGGTCGCGGAACCGCTGCTGCAGCGTCGCCAGCGCCGGGCTCATCCGCCCGCGTCCGCCAGAACCCCGCGCACCGAGGCGGCCAGGGTCATGGGATCGAACGGCTTGACCAGCACGCCGATGGCCCCGAGGGCGATGTAGCGGTTGATTTCCGACGTCTGGGCCCGCGCCGTCATGAAGATGACCGGGGTCTGCTCGTGCCCCGGCAGCACGCGCAGCTGCGCCAGGACCCCCGGCCCGTCCAGCTCCGGCATCATCACGTCCAGCAGGACGACGTCGGGCCGCAGGCCGCCGCGCAGCAGGTCGAGGGCCTCCGTTCCCGAGGCGGCCGAGCTCAGCGTCATCCCGTCGTCGAGCTCCAGCGACAGGGCCGCGACCTCGCGGATGTCCGGTTCGTCGTCGACGTGAAGCACGTGCAGGCGGGTCGTCATGAGGCTTCCCCCTTCGTGGTGAGATCCCGCACCATCCGCGTCAGCCCCGCCAGCGAGGTCCGCGACTTGACCAGGACGGCGTCGACGCGGCTGGCCAGGTCGGCGTCCATCTCCTGCGCCGAATAGACGATCACCGGCACGCCGGAGCCATAGGCGGCGTCCACGTCGGGCAGCAGCTCCAGCCCCGAGCCGTCGGGCAGGCCGAGGTCGAGGATGACGAGATCGGGGCGTCGCTCCCGCAGCAGGGCCCGCGCCCTGGAGAGGTTGTCCGCCGCCATGATCTCGGCGATCTCGCCCAGCGCCGACGCCGTCACCTCGAGGGTGTCGCGGTCGTCGTCCACGTGCAGGATCACCGGCCGGTCCGAGCGCCGCAGCAGGATCGCGTGAACCGCCGCCCGCAGCCGCGCCTGGTCGAAGGGCTTGTCCAGCCAGTCGACCACCTCAAGGGCCCCGCCGCGCTCCTGCCCGTCGGCGACATTGCCCGACACCACCGCGACCGGCAGGTGCCGGGTCGACTCGTCCTCGCGCAGGGCGCGGATCAGGGCGACGCCGTCCATGTCCGGCAGGTGCAGGTCGACCAGCACGGCCGCGTACCAGCCGGTGCGCGCCGCCCGCAGCGTCTGGTCGCCGGTGCCGACGACATCGGCGGCGAAGCCCTCGGCGTGAAGCATCTCGCGCAGCATCTCGCCGGCGAGGGCGTCGTCCTCGCAGATCAGCAGCCGCGGGGCGTCCTGCGCCACGATCCCGTCCGGACCGGACAGCGGCAGTTCGAGGTGGAAGGTGGCGCCGCCCCCGGGCGGGGAGTCGAACCACAGCCGGCCGCCGTGACGCTCGGTGATCTCCCGGGCGATGGCGAGGCCCAGGCCCGTGCCGCCCCTCGCCCGGGTGCCGGACGCGTCGGCCTGGGCGAATTTCGAGAAGATGCGCGACCGGAAGGCCTCGGGAATGCCCGGCCCCTGGTCCTTCACGCTCAGGCGGGCCACCCGCGCGGCGGGGTCCACCGTCACCGTCACCTGTCCGCCGCCGGGCGAGAATTTGCAGGCGTTCGACAGCAGGTTGGTGACCACCTGGATCAGCCGGTCCGCATCGCCCCGGACGGGCGCCGCCGGAGCCGGTTCGAGGACGATCTCCACTCCCAGGTCGTCCGCCAGCCCGCGCATGACCTCGACCGAACGGCCGGCGATCTCCGCCAGGTCGACGACGCCGAGGTTCAGCGTGAACTTTCCGGATTCGATCTTCTCGATGTCGAGGATGTCGTTGATCAGCCGCACCAGCCTCTGGCTGTTGGCGTGGGCCAGGCCGACCAGCCGGCCCGCCTTCTCCGGCAGCGGACCCGCGGCCCCGCCGGCCAGCAGGCCCAGCGACCCGGCGATGGAGGTCAGCGGCGTGCGCAGTTCATGGCTCACCGTCGAGACGAACTCCTCCTTCATCGCCTCGACCTTGCGACGTTCGGAGATGTCCCGGACCACCGCCACCACATGCGGGCCGGTCGGCAGGTTCATGACGCCGAGGGCCACGTCGGCCGGGAAGGACGAGCCGTTGCGGCGCCGGCCGGTGACCTCCCGGACCACTCCGCTGCCCAGGGCGCTTCGGGTCGCCCCCAGCCGCTTGACGAACACCCCGTCGCTGTCGTCGGCGAGGTCGAGCAGCAGCGAGACGTCGCGGCGGTCCAGATCGGCGGCGGAATAGCCGAACATGCTCTCCGCGGCGGCGTTGACGGTCTCGATGCTGCCGCTCGGATTGAGGGTGATCATCGCGTCGCCGGCGCTCTCGAAGGCGCTGCGGGCGCGTTCGGCGGTGGCGGCGGCCTGCAGGGCCCGGTCCAGCTTGGCCAGCACCGCCGCCACCGGCAGGGTCGTCAGCGGCAGGGTGGCGAGGCCCAGCTGCAGATGGAACAGCTCGGTCTGCAGGCCGGGGTCGCCGGCGGACAGGCTGCCCAGCCCGGCCAGGTTCAGGCCGATGGCGAGGATTCCCGTCCACAGCACCGAGGTCGCCGCGCCGATGACGCCGAACCGCAGGGTGGCCAGCACCGCCAGCGGCGCGACCAGGCCGATCAGGGCGGGCTCCAGCGGAACCAGCAGCCAGACCGCCAGGGTGTTGGCCGCAAACAGGGCCGCCGCGATCAGGCTGCCGCTGACCGAGCGCAGCAGCACCAGCCGGCGCCGCGTCATGACCACCCCGAACGGCACGATGATCATCATGCTCAGGGCGTCGGTGACCCACGAGATCCACGCCGCCTGCCACATGGAGATTCCGGCGCCGAAGGCCACCACGGGCGCAGCGACCGCCGCCGCG
>JAEYUE010000186.1 GCA_023433655.1 Pseudomonadota bacterium
ACAACGTCGGCCTGTCGAACCGCCGCGCCCGCACCGTTGCGGACGCGCTGGTCGCCCAGGGCGTCAACGGCGGCGTGATCTCGCTGGACGGCAAGGGCGAGACCCAGCTGGCCCGCCCGACCGCCGATGGCGTTCGCGAGCCTCTGAACCGCCGCGCCACCATCGGCATCAACTTCTAGGTTGACGTCGAGCCGCCTCCGGCCCCCGGGCCGGAGACGGTGCGCAAGGCAAACGGCACAGCCGCCGGTCCCTCACGGGGCCGGCGGTTTTGCTTTGCAGGGCGACGGGGATAGATTGCCTCGTCGGGCTTGTGGGGGCCCGGCCGCACGGCCTTCCGGAGGTCCACGATGCCCCGCCGTCCCCTCCTTGTCCTCGCGCTGACCGGCCTGGCCGCCTGTACCCCGGGCGAACCCGCCGCCGGTCCCCCGGCCCCGGGGCAGGCTGGCGACAGCGGCCGGCGCGAGACCGCGGTCTTCGCCGGCGGTTGCTTCTGGAGCGTCGAGGCCAATTTCGAGGCCATTCCCGGCGTCGTGGCCGCGGTCTCGGGGTTCGCCGGCGGAACCGTGGCCAACCCGACCTACGAACGCGTGGTCCGCGGCGGGACCGGGCATCTCGAGGCCGTCCGGGTGACCTTCGACCCGGCCCGCATCAGCTACCGCCAACTGGTCGACCGCTTCTGGCCGACCATCGACCCCACCGATCCCGACGGCCAGTTCTGCGACCAGGGGCCGTCCTACGCGACCGCGGTGTTCGCCACCCGGACGCAGAGACCGGCGGCCGAGGCCTCGCGCCGGGCGGCCGCCGCCCGGATCGGGGCCGACCGCTTCGTCACCCCGGTGCGCGACGCCGTACGGTTCTGGCCCGCCGACGCCTCCCACCAGGACTTCGCCCGCCGCAACCCCGTGCGGTACGCCGGCTACAGCCGCTTCTGCCGTCGCGGCGAGCGCCTCCGGGCCGTCTGGGGCGCGGCCGGCTGAGGTCGCCGCCAACCATCCACAGCAAGCTCGCGCACAGCGGTGTGTCCCCCGGGCCACCCACGGCGACTGTCATATCCCTGTCACACGAATGTCGTCCCACTTTCCGACGGGGCCCGTAGAGGGAGCGGGATTTTCAGCCGGCCCTGGCCGGTCATCGGGCGTTCGCGCCCTTTCATCATCGGGGATAGATGACAATGACGAACCGCAAACGCGTGTTCTGGGCGACGACGGCCCTCTTTACAGGCTTCCTGGCCGCTGGCGCCGCCTCGGCCCAGTCGTCGGGCACGACCGCCGTCGAGGCGACGGAGGTGGAAACCGTCGTCGTCACCGGCGCGCGCGGGCCGTTCAACATCGACGGCACGATCGTCGCCGAATCGGTCGCCAAGACCCGTTCGACGATCACCCAGGAGTATATCGAGACCCAGGCTCCGGGTCAGACGATCCTGCAGACCCTGAACCTGGTCCCCGGCCTGAACTTCGTGAACTCCGACCCGTACGGCAATTCGGGCGGCAACATCCGCATGCGCGGCTTCGACGGCAACCGCGTGTCGCTGACCTTCGACGGCGTGCCGCTGAACGACACCGGCAACTACGCCACCTACACCAACCAGCAGCTGGATCCGGAACTGATCGCGCGCGCCTCGGTCAACCAGGGCACCACCGACGTCGACAGCCCGACGGCCTCGGCCACCGGCGGCACGATCAACTACACCACCGCGCGTCCGCTGGACGACGCCGGCTTCCAGTTCAACGTCGCCGTCGGCGAGTTCGACTACAAGCGCGTCTTCGCCCGCGCCGACACCGGCGCCTTCGGTCCGTGGGGCACCACCGCCTATCTGGCCGCCTCCTACACGAACTACGACAAGTTCAAGGGTCCGGGCGAGCTCGAGAAGCAGCAGTATAACGCCAAGCTGTACCAGGATCTGGGCGACGGCGACTTCGCGAGCCTGTCGTTCCACTGGAACGTGAACCGGAACGACTTCTACAACAACTTCATCAACAAGGCCGCTTTCGAGGCCGGCACCTACCTCGAGAACGACATCGCCTGTCTCCGCCCGGTTGGCGTCAACGGCGCGGTGGATAACGAAGCCACGCAATCGACCCGCATCCTCTCGGACGGCTCCGTGGCCATGGGCAGCTGCACCAACTACCACGGGCTGCGCATCAACCCGTCCAACACTGGCAACATCCGCGGCCAGTTCAGCTATGGTCTGACGGACAACATCCGATTCACCTTCGACCCGTCGTTCCAGTACGTGGTCGCCAACGGCGGCGGCTTCACCCTGGTGCAGGAGCGTGACGACCGGCTGGATCTCGCCGGCGGCAACTTCGGCGGCCCGGGCGTGGACCTGAACGGCGACGGCGATGCGCTGGACAACGTCGGCCTCTACACCCCCAACACCACCAACACCCACCGCTACGGCATCATCAGCTCGCTGATCTGGGATCTGAACGACGATCACCGCCTGCGCGCCGCCTACACCCTGGACTATGGCCGTCACCGTCAGACCGGCGAGGCGACCCGCTTCGACCGCACCAGCGAGCCGCTGAACGTGTTCGGCGGACAGGAGCGCTGGGGCAGCCCGGACGACCGCGTCTTCGGCGTGGACGGTTCCTGGTATCGCGGCCGCGACCGTTTCTCGATCGCCCAGCTGAACCAGTTCGCGCTGGAATACCGCGGCGACTTCTTCGAGGACGCGATCACCGTCAACATCGGCGCGCGCGCGCCCTTCTTCGTCCGCGAGCTGAACCAGTACTGCTACTCGCAGAACGGGCGCTCGACGGTGCGTTGCACCACCGAGACCCCGACCCCGGATCCGGTGATCACCGGGAACTTCCGCTTCCCGTCGACCGGCACGACCTCGTGGATCGCGCCCTATTCGGCCGAGATCAAATACGAGGACGTCCTGCCGAACGCGGGCATCGTCTATCGCTTCGCCGAGGGCCACAGCGTCTACGCCAGCTACGCCGAAGGCATCTCGGTTCCGCGGACCGACAACCTCTACCAGCCGATCCGCGACACCGCGACCGGCGAGCTCGACTTCTCGACCGTCCAGCCGGAAACCACCAAGTCGACCGATCTCGGCTACCGCTTCCGCAACGACCGCACCGTGGCCTCGATCGCGATGTGGTGGACGGACTACGATAACCGCATCGTGTCCTCGCGGGACAACGATCCGCTGTCGCCGTTCTTCGGCGAGTTCATCGACCGCAACCTCGGCGCGGTCGAGCAGAGCGGCGTCGACGCCCAGGTCGGCTACGAGGTGTCGGACCAGCTGACCGTCTACGCCTCGGCCTCCTACAACACGAGCGAGGTCCAGGACGATCTGGAGACCGCTCCGGGCGTCTTCCTGCCGACCGGAGGCAAGAAGCTGGTGGAGACGCCGATGTGGACCTGGTCCGGCCGGATCGACTGGCAGCCGACCCAGGACCTGTCGCTGGGCTTCCAGGGCAAGTTCGTCGACGACCGCTTCACCAACGATGTCAATGACGAGTCGTTCGACAGCTACACGGTGTTCGACATGGACGCCCGCTACGACCTGACCCGGGTCTTCGGCATCCGTGACGCCTTCGTTCAGCTGAACGTCACGAACATCTTCGAGGAAAAGTACCTGGGCAACATCTCGACCAGCACCACTGGCACCCGCACCGGTTCGCTGGGCGCCCCTCGGACGGCCGTGATCTCGATCGGCACCAGCTTCTAAGCCGGTCTTCACGTCTGAAACCTTGGGAAGGGCGGCCCGGCGACGGGCCGCCCTTTCTGCATTGCGGGACCCCGGCGGGCCCCGGCGTGTTGAAGTCGGGGTCGCCCGTGTCTATCTGGCGCGGCTGCCCTGTCGCCTCTCAGAGGATTCCTCCGCCCGATGACCAGCCCCGTCCCCGCCGAATGGGCGCCGCATCGCGCCATGTGGGTCGGCTGGCCCAGCCATGCCGAGTTGTGGGAGGAGAACCTCCAACCGGCCCGGGCCGAGGTCGAGGCCCTGGTCCGCGCGCTCGCTGGTCCTGGCCGCGAACAGGTGAAGCTTCTGGTCGGGAAGCCCGAGGCCCTCGCCGACGCCCGTGCTCGCTTTGAAGGCGTCGCCAACGTCGAAGTGATCGACGGCCGCTTCGGCGACATCTGGCTGCGCGACACAGGCCCGATCTTCGGGGAGGGTTCCGGCAGCGCCGCCGCCTTCCGCTTCAACGGCTGGGGCGGCAAGTACGAACTCGAGCACGACGACACCGTCGCGACGCAGATCGGCGAAGCCTCGGCCACGCCTGTGCACAGGCACGACTTCATCCTCGAGGGCGGGGCGCTGGACCACGACGGCCAGGGCACGATCCTGACCACCCGACAGTGCCTGCTGAACCCCAATCGCAACACCGGCTGGACCGAGGCCGCCGCCGAGGCGGCGCTGGCCGACGCCTTGGGCGCGCGCAAGGTGCTGTGGCTGGGAGACGGCCTGCTCAACGACCACACGGACGGCCACGTCGACAATCTGGCCCGCTTCGTCGCCCCGGGCGTCGTCGCCTGTCCGGTGGCCTGGGGCCGGGGCGACCCGAATGACGAGGTCTACGCCGAGGTGGCCCGGACCCTCAGCGGCATGACCGACGCGGAGGGCCGCGCAATACGGGTGCTGCCGCTGCCTTCCCCCGGTTTCGTCGGCGACGAGGACGAGCGTCCGATCCCCGCTAGCCACATGAATTTCCTCATCGCCAACGGAGCGGTGATCGTCCCGACCTACGGCGACGACCGCGCCGCCGACCTTGTCTGTCAGGGTCTGAAGACGGTCTTCCCCGATCGTGAGATCATCCCGCTGCCGTCGCTCGCCATCCTGTCCGGCGGCGGATCCTTCCACTGCATCTCCCAGCAGGAGCCCGAATGAGTGGCGAGTGGCGAGTGACGAGTGGCGAGGTACGCCACTATCGGGATCTGGTGGTCTGGCAGAAGGCGGTTCATTGGGTAGATGCAGTCTATGCGGCGACCCGCGGGTGGCCGAATGACGAACGATTTGGCCTGACGAGCCAGGTCACACGCGCGGCGGTGTCTGTTCCGTCGAACATCGCCGAGGGTTGCGCCCGTCGAAGCACAGGCGACTTCTTGCGCTTCCTGTCCATCGCTCGTGGCTCGCTGGCAGAGGCGGAAACGCAACTCATCATCGGTGGTCGCCGAGGATATCTCTCCGCCGCGGAGGAAGCATCACTGCTGGAAGCAGCAGACGAACTCAGCCGGATGCTCTCCGGTTTAATCGCCAAGCTGGAGGAGCGCCGCACATGACGCCACTCGCCACTCGCCACTCGCCACTCGCCACTCGGACCATCTCTGTCGCCGCCATCCAGACTTCCTACGGCGAGGATCTGCAGGCGAACATCGACAAGACCATCGGCTTCATCCGTGAGGCCGCTTCGAAGGGCGCGCAGGTCATCCTGCCGTCGGAGCTGTTCCAGGGGCCGTACTTCTGCGTGTCGCAGGAGGAGAAGTGGTTCGGCTCGGCCTTCCCGTGGCGCGAACATCCCTGCGTCACCGCCCTTCAGCCCGTTGCGGCAGAGCTCGGCGTGGCCATTCCGGTGTCGATCTTCGAGCGCGAGGGACACCACTATTTCAACAGTCTGGTGATGCTCGACGCCGACGGCTCGGCCATGGGCGTCTACCGCAAGAGCCACATCCCCGACGGCCCGGGCTATCAGGAGAAATACTATTTCCGGCCCGGCGACACCGGCTTCAAGGTCTGGAACACCCGCCACGGCCGCATTGGCGTCGGTATCTGCTGGGACCAGTGGTACCCCGAGGTGGCGCGCGCCATGATGCTGCAGGGGGCCGAGGTGCTGATGTACCCGACCGCCATCGGCTCGGAACCGCACGACAGCGAACTGGACACCGCCGACCCGTGGCGGCGCGCCATGCAGGGTCACGCCGTCTCCAACGTCGTGCCCGTGGTCGGGGCCAACCGCATCGGCCATGAGGCCCTGTGCGGCGAGGGCCAGACCTTCTACGGCTCGTCCTTCATCGCCGACCATCGCGGGGACCTGGTCGAGAGCTTCGGCCGCACGGACGAGGGCGTGCTGGTCCACCAGTTCGATCTCGACTTCCTCGACCGGCACCGCGCCGCCTGGGGCTTCTTCCGCGACCGCCGCACCGACCTCTACGCCGCGATCAGCGGGCCTCGCCCGGCATAGGCCCAAGGGCCCGCCGCTCCGCCGCGCAGGCTGGACTGGACAGCCCTTCGACGCGGGCGGCGGCGATCTCCGCGCGGGCGGCCTCCAGGTCGGCCCGGAAGTCCGCCGTCTCGTGCGCGGTCGCATAGACGCGCCGGCCGGCCCTGGTCCCTGCAGCGACGTCCTGGGGCCAGTTCATCCGGCACACGACCCGACTTGAGCCCAGTTCCCCGCCGATGAACCGCGCCGCCTCCGCGCGGTCTGGCGCCAGTTCGGCGAACAGCTCCCCATAGGCCGTCCCAGCGACGGCCGCGGCCGCGGGCCAGGACGGCGTGTCGCGGGTCGCCGCATCGATCCTCTGGCAGGGCTGCAGGTCGCGATCGACCGCGATCGGCCGGGATCGGGGATGAAGCTCGGCCATTCGCGAGGCCACAGCGGCGGAGTCGACCAGCAGCCGGTTCATCAGCCGCGTCAGCGCCGGTCGGGGCTTCGCCGCCAGCCGCGTCCCCAGCGCGCAGTCGAAATGCTGCGCCGCCTCGGGCGGGCGAAGCTCGGCGTGGGCGGTCGCCAGCCACCACCGATCGGAGTAGGGATACAGATCCTCCGTCCAGAGGCTCGGCGAAGGCGGAGGCGTCCCGAAGCCGTTCGCCATGGCCTCTATCGCGGCCGCATCGAGATAGCCGCTCACCGTCGGCGAGGGCGGTGGGGCGCCCGCCGTGGCGCAGGCGGCCAGGAGGGCGCAGGCCGCCAGGGCGGCCGCCGGCCTCACCGGCCTGACGTCCAATCCAACTGGACGTCGGTGGGACCGTCCTCGACCCGGGTGGCGATGACCTGCATCAGTTGGCCGCGACCGTCGGCTCCGTCGCCGGCCGAATAGGCCTGGGCGTCGCCACGGTCCATCGAGTTGATCGATTTCAGACCCGCCGCCTCGGCGCGCTGACGATAGAAGGCGATGACCGCCTCGGGCGTCGCCTCGGTGGTGAATTGCACGATGCCGCCCGGTCCGGCCGGGCCCTGGGCCGTGGTCGCCGGCCCCTTCAGTTCCGCCCCCGGATAGATCACGGCGAAGGCCGGGGCGTCCGGAGCGGCCGGCCGGGCCGCCGCGGGCGCCCGTGCGGCAGCCGGGCCGCGCGCGGTGTCCGTGTCGGCGGCCGGAACAGCCGCAGGCGCGGCGGCGTCTTCGGCCGGCGACGCGACTTCGGCCGGCTCCTGTTCGCTGCACCCGGCCAGAACCATGGCCGCCGCGACGGCGGCGGCCGCAAGACTGCGCTTCATCCCTTGGGTCGTCCCTGAACTAAGACTTTTTGGTTGGCTTCACCGTGGCGCAAGCCTGCGGCGGCCGCAAGGCGGGTTCACGCCGCAGGCAGGGCGGGCGGCCCGCGTCAGCCGGTCGCCGCGTCGACGTCGTCGCCGGAACCCGGCTTGCCCTCCGCCGGATCGCCGGCGGGACCGGTCAGATCCTGACCGGTGTTGTTGACCGGCTCGTCCGGGTCCGTTCCGGCCGGCGGCTGCGGCGCGGCCGACTCCATGCCCTCGCTGGCGAGGGATTCGTTGATGCGGTCCTGGTCCGGATCAATCTCGGAACCGCTGGCCGCTCCGCCCTGCAGCGATCCGGCGCGGGTGTCCGAGCCCATGCCGCTGCCGGAAACGGCGTCGCTGAGGGCGTCGGGCGTCCGGCCGAGATCGGGCTTCTCGCCCATGTCCTCCGCCTCGCGGGCGTCCTCGGCCTGGTGGGATTGGTCTTGCTGCATCATGGCGCACTCCTTCATCCCGCTAAGCGAAGCGGGCGGGGAGGGGTTCCGCCATCGTCGCGCAAGCAAAAGGGCCGGGATTTCCATCCCGGCCCTTTCGTCGCGTCCTGAAGGGGACGCTACTTGTCGAACAGCTTCTGCCAGCGGCGCGGCTCGCGGGCCTTCCACGCGCCGCGGTGATACGCGTCCGAGCCGATCAGCGGCACCACCGTGGTCGCTTCGGCGAAGACCATCTGCTCGTGGGTGGTCTGCACCTTGCCCCACGACGCGGCTTCCTTGAGCGTCGAGGACGAGCAGGCCCCGTCGCGCACGTCGGCGACGGTGATCTGCACGGCGTAGCGGTGCATCTCGGCTTCGACGCCGAGGATCTCGGCGCAGACGACGGTGTCCTGGGCGAAGTTCTTCGGCACGCCGCCGCCGACCATGAACAGGCCGGTGACGCCCGCCGCGATCTTGATGTCGGTCAGTTCGCGGAAGTCGGCGATGGCGTCGAGCATCATGTAGGGCTGGCCGGCGGCGGCCCGCTCCTTCTGGTGCTTGACCAGGCCGAAGCCGGCCGAGGAGTCGACGAAGG
>JAEYUE010000302.1 GCA_023433655.1 Pseudomonadota bacterium
CCGGCCACGATGTTGCGGCACACCACCTCCAGCGGGATGATCTCGCACTCGCGGATCAGCTGCTCGCGCAGGTTCAGGCGCTTGATGAAGTGGTTGGTCACGCCGATGCCGTTCAGGCGCGACATGATGAATTCGCTGATCTGGTTGTTGATGACGCCCTTGCCCTCCAGCGTGGCCTTCTTCTGGGCGTTGAAGGCGGTGGCGTCGTCCTTGAAGTACTGGATCAGCGTCCCGGGCTCGGGACCCTCGTAGAGAATCTTGGCCTTGCCCTCGTAGAGCTTCTTGCGCTTGACGTTCATGTGTCCGGTCCGGGCGGGCCGCGCCGGAAACGAAAATCGCGCGGCCGGACCGGGGTCCGGGCGGCGCGATCCTGAATCTGGCGGGCGGGAGAATTCGGTCGCGCCTCCCTTAGCGGAACCCGGTTCCCGACACAAACCGCCGGCCGCCGCGACGACGCCGGGGACAGAGCGCCGCAACCCCACGGTTCCGATTGCGTTCGGCCCCCGGGGGGCTATAGAGCACCCCGATGCGGCCACGATTCCGGCCGCTCTTCGGAGCCTGCGAACCCCCATGACCACCTTCGACGATCGGGAAAAGGGCTTTGAGTCCAAGTTCGCCCTCGATCAGGAACAGGAATTCAGGGCGGTCGCCCGGCGCAACAAGCTGCTGGGCCTGTGGGCGGCCGAAAAGATGGGCCTGTCGGCCGACAGCGCCGAGCAGTACGCCTCGGCTGTTGTCCGCGCCGATTTCGAGCAGCCGGGCGAGGAAGACGTCTTCCGCAAGATCGCCCAGGATTTCGAGGGCGCCGGCCTGACCGTCTCCGAAGGCGAAATCCGCCGCAAGATGGACGAGCTGTCCTCGGTCGCGCGCGAGCAGATCCGCAACGACGAATAGATCGACGAAAGGCCGCAGCCTTTCGGCCGCGGCCCTTCAGGACGGATCGATTGGGGGCGACCCGCCGCCGGCGCCGTGTGTGGGAGGGCGGCGCCGGAATTCCTCGCCCGGGTCAGCCGGGCGCGGCCACCGCATCGACGGCGTGAACCACCCCGTTCGAGCCGGCGACGTCCGCTTCAACCACCCGCGCCACGCCGCCCGCCGCATCGGTCAGTTCGATCGAGCCGGCGGTGGTCACCCTCGCCGTGAGGGTCCCGCCCTGCACGGTGGTCAGCGCCAGCGTCCCGCCGCCGGCCTGGATGCGCTCGACCAGACGGGCGGCGTCCAGCCGCCCCGGAACCACGTGATAGGCCAGCAGCTTCCGCAGCTCGGGCAGCCCCGCCTCGGTGGTCAGGAATTCCCGCCGCTCCGCCGGGACCTTTTCGAAGGCCTCGTTGGTGGGGGCGAAAAGGGTGAAGGGGCCCGGCCCGTTCAGGGTTTCGGCCATGCCGGCGGTCTGCAATGCGCTGATCAGCGTGGTGTGCTCCGCCTTCCGCTCGGTCAGGCCCAGCACCGTGTCTCCGGACGCCGGCGCGGGCGCTGCGGCGGGCGGCGCGGTCGGCGCCTTCTCCGCCGGCGCTTCCCGCTCGCAGCCCGCCAGCGTCAGCGCCGTCGCCGCCAGAGCAGCCGCCAGTGGTCGCATCAAGGACATCCGGGCCTCCCTCCGGCCCCGTTCTGCGCGGCGCCTGCAAGGAATATGGCTCAGCCGGAAAAAGGATGCGTCGGCGGCGCGATTTCTGGGCGGCTTCCTGAAACGGCCCTCAGGCCAGTCGAAGCGCCAGAACGCGCCACGCCACGGCCTTCAGTTCGAACGGCCGCGCGTGCGCAGGGCTTGAGGAGGGCAGGTCGATCAGTTCGACGTTCGTCGCCCCGGCCAGAGCCGCGCGTCCGAGCCGCGCCGCCGTCCCGCCGTTGAAGGCCACGGCCCGCAAGGCGGGCAGGCGCGCGACCAGACCGCGCAGGTCGGCTGCTTCCGGCCGCCGGATCGCCGCGTCCAGACTGCCGGGCCGCTCGGCGCTGGCGACCACGTCCCACAGCCCGATGCGCGCCGCCTTCAGCGCCGTCAGCCGGTCATCATAGGACAGGGTCACGAGGTCGCGTCCGGTCACCTCGCTGACCAGCCGCCAGAAGGCGTTGCGCGGATGAGCGTAATACTGTCCCGCCGCCAGCGAGGCGTCGCCCGGCAGACTGCCGAGGATCAGCAGCCGGGTTTCGGCGTCGACGCCGGGATCGAAGGCCGTCTTCCGGCTCACAGCCTCCGCCGCGCCCGAACACCCGCTCGAACACGGTGTCGACGTGCTTGGTGTGGTAGCCGATGTCGAACAGCGCTTCGAGCTGCGCGTCCGGCAGGACCACCCGCGGGTCGGCCTTCAGGAAGTCGAGGAACCGGCCCTCGCCGCGCCACACCTTCATGGCGTTCTCCTGCACCGCGGCATAGGCGTCCTCGCGGCTGACCCCGGCCTGGGTCAGGGCCAGCATGACCCGCTGCGAATGCACAAGGCCGCCCAGCCGGTCGAGGTTCTTCGCCATGTTGTCCGGATAGACGTTCAGCCGTTCGACCACCCCGGCCAGTCGGTGCAGGGCGAAGTCGAGGTGGATGGTGGCGTCCGGCCCGATGCCGCGCTCGACCGACGAGTGGCTGATGTCGCGCTCGTGCCACAGGGCGACGTTCTCCATCGCCGGCGTCACCGCCGAACGCACCAGCCGCGCCAGACCGGTCAGGTTCTCGGTCAGGATCGGGTTGCGCTTGTGCGGCATGGCCGACGAGCCCTTCTGACCCTTGTCGAAGAATTCTTCCGCCTCCAGCACCTCGGTGCGCTGCAGATGGCGGATCTCCACCGCCAGCCGCTCGACCGACGAGGCGACCACGCCCAGGGCGGCGAAGAAGGCTGCGTGCCGGTCGCGCGGGATCACCTGGGTCGAGACCGGCTCGACCTGCAGGCCCATCCTGTCGGCCACATAGGCCTCGACCGCCGGATCGACGTTGGCGAAGGTGCCGACCGCGCCCGAGATGGCGCAGGTGGCGATCTCCTCGCGCGCCGTGACCAGCCGCCGCCGCGCCCGCTGGAACTCGGCGTGATAGCCCGCCAGCTTCAGGCCGAAGGTCACCGGCTCGGCATGGATGCCGTGCGAACGGCCGACGCATGGCGTGAATTTGTGCTCCTTCGCCCGCGTCTCCAGCGCCGTCAGCACCCGGTCGACGCCCCCGATCAGCAGGTCCGCCGACCGCGCCAGTTGAACCGCGAAACAGGTGTCCAGCACGTCGGAGCTGGTCATGCCTTGGTGCAGGAAGCGGGCCTCGTCGCCAACGATCTCCGCGACGTGGGTCAGGAAGGCGATGACGTCGTGCTTGGTGGTGCGCTCGATCTCGTCGATCCGGTCAGCGTTGAAGACCGCATCCCGGCCCTTGGCCCAGATCGCGTCCGCGGCCTCTGCGGGGATGACGCCCAGTTCGGCCATCTTCGTGGCGGCGTGCGCCTCGACCTCGAACCATATCCGGTATTTGGTCTCCTGCGACCAGATGGCGACGGCGTCGGGGCGGGAATAGCGCGTGATCATGGGCGCGTCCTGTCGGTCCCGGGGCCCCGCGAGTCAAGCGCAGCTTGTGCCTCCGGCCCGCGAACTCGCCCTCGCGGGCATGGCGTCGCCGCGCTCCGCGCCTTACTGCTGCGGCCAGACGGAGGGACTCATGGAACTGATCATCGGACCGCGGCTGTATTCCACTTGGTCGCTGCGCCCCTGGCTGGTGCTGAAGCGCTGCAAGGCCGACTTCACCGTGCGCGAGATCGACATCTATTCGCCCGACGGCCAGGTCGAGCTGGAGCGCGTCTCTCCCTCCCGGCTTGTGCCCCTGCTCAAGGTCGACGGCGAGACCATCTGGGATTCGCTCGCCATCGCGGTGTGGTGCGCCGAACGCTATCCCGGGACGCGGCTGTGGCCCGCCGACCCGCACGCCCGCTGGCTGGCTCGCTCGGCGGCCTGCGAGATGCACGGCGGCTTCATGGGTCTGCGCACCGACTGCGGCATGGGCCCGGACCACACCATGGTCGGCCCCGACCGGGCGCCGACGCCGTCCGGCGCCGCGGTCGAACGCGATATCCGCCGCATCGTCGGCCTCTGGCGCGAGATGCGCGCCCGCTTCGGCGAGGGCGGGCCGTACCTGTTCGGCGAGTGGTCGATCCCTGACGCCTTCTTCACTCCGGTCGCCACGCGCTTCCGCCACTTCCAGGTCGACCTCGCCGCCTTCGGCGACGAGGACGGCTCCGCCGCCGCCTATCGCGACGCCCTGCTCGCCCAACCGGACTTCCTCGAATGGACCGCAGAAGCCTTGCGTTAACCGCACCCCGGAACCCGGCCTTAAGACAACGCTGCTATCCGGGGACCCCAGCCGACGCCCATGCGTTCAGGGTCAGTCATGACGATGCCCGTTGAACAGCCCCAGCCCCGCCGTCCCAGCCTGATGGTCTATGGGCTGCTGATCGTGATCGCCTGCTGCCTGCCGGCCCTGCTGCTGGCCGGGCTCTAGCTTCCGACGGCCTCGGTCGAGGCCAGTTCGATCGGCTGAACCGGGGGCGGCGGGACATAGTCCAGCGACAGGGGCACCAGGGTCGCGCCCGAGGCCACCGCGTCCAGCGTGTTCAGCGGACGTCCGTTCAGGCGCTGGTAGATCCAGTAGGCGGCCACGACCTTCTCGACGTATTCGCGCGCCTGCGGCACGTCGATCGTCTCGATCAGCAGCAGCGGGTCGGCGTCGTGGCCCAGCTTGCGTACCGCCGCGACCATCGGGCCCGGCCCGGCGTTGTAGGACGCCGCCACCCTGAGCAGGTCGCCGTTGATGGCCGGCATCGCCAGCACCTTGTTGACGTAGGCCTGACCCAGGCGGGCGTTCACCGCCGGATCGTACAGACGGTCGGGCTCGGACACGAAGGCCCGGTCGCCGGCCAGTTCGGCCGCCGTCGTCGGCATCACCTGCATCAGGCCATAGGCCCCGACCGCCGAGCGGGCGCGGGCGTTGAAGTCGGTCTCCTTGCGGGCGATGGCGTAGACCAGCGAGCGTTCGATGGTGAAGCCGCCCTCGGGCTGGATGTCGGGCTGCGGATAGCGGTCGGCGTCGATGCGCCGGGCGTCGTCGCTGACCCCCGTCACGCGCGGCCCCAGCGCCCGGCCCAGCGCCGCCCACAGCTGGCGGCCCCGGTCCGTGAGGGCCGAGCGCAGGCCGGTGCGCAGCTCGTCGCGCGCCTCCGTGCCCCGTCCGACCTCGTAATAGGCCACGGTTCGTTTCGCCCGGTCGTCCGAGCGGATGAAGGCGTTCAGCTCCTCGGCGTCGACGCCGGTCTCGTCGGGGTCGTAGGCGACGCGTTGCAGGGTCGCGGCCTGATAGGGCGTCGGCCCGAGATTGTGGATCGTCGGCTCCTCGCCGAGCTGACGCAGGGCGATCTGGCCGTAGAAGGTCGCGGGCCAGGCTCCGGCCCGGCGCAGCAGGGCGACCACCTGGTCGTGCTGGCCCGACCGTCCCGCGCTGCGCGCCGCCCAGAAGGCTGCGCCCGACCGGACCCAGCCGTCCTCGGTCGGATCGCCGAGCACCCGCTCGAAGGCGGTCTTGGCCTTGCCGAACTCTCCCAGGCGGTACTGGGCGAGGCCGACCACCCACCAGTCGCCGATCTGTTCGCCGAGGGTGACGGCGCCGGTCAGGTCGTCGTTGTTCAGGGCGATGCGGGCCGCCTTGGTCGGATCGTCGGCGGAGGCGCCGCCGCCGGCCGCCACCACGCTGGACCAGGTCCGGCCGCTGACGCTGGAGGGGCGCTTCGGCTCGGGCGCGCCGTCGGGCCGCCGCCGCAGGGCCAGGTTGTAGGCGCGCGGCGCCACCGGCAGGTCCGAATACTCCTCCAGCCACGCCGCCAGTTCGTCGTAGGTGGCGGCGTAGTCGGGGTGGAACAGGCGCTCGAACTCCACCTGTCCCAGCAGCACTCGATCCTGGGCCTGACGCGCCGAAGCGCGCGCCGCCTCCAGGTCGCCGCGGCGCAGGGCGTCGAAGGCGGTGGTGTAGCTAAGCCGATCGGCCGGGCTCAGGGCCGACACCACGCTGCGCCGCTCGCTCTCGTCCGCGTGCGCCGGCAGGGCGGCGCCCAGGCACAGAGCGAACGCCAGGGCGGTCGTCGACGCGGAAAATGCGCGGCGGAGATCAAACGGCACTGAGGCGGCCCCCCTTTGAGCGTCATGCGGATCGTCTCGACTCGATCCACGCGGCGCTGTTCGTTCGGTCGTCAGGCCAGAAAGGCGCCACAGCCCCGGCCCATGTCAAGGATTCACCCCTTTTGGGGCGGTTTTGAGTCGGTTCGATTAACGGACCGCGCCCTCGTCCAGTCGCGCCGCCAGCGACAGCATGTCCGCCCAGGCCTGCCGCTTGGCCAGCGGCTGACGCAGCAGGAAGGCCGGATGCAGCGTCGGCAGGGCCGGCGCCGAGATTCCGCCCTCGGCCAGCCGCCATTCGCGCCACTGGCCTCTCAGCTTCATTATGCCCTCGTCGGTCCCGAGGATGAATTTTGACGACGCCGCGCCGACCAGCAGCACCGCTTTCGGCTGTAGCAGGGCGAAAGCCCGCTCCACGAAGGGGGCGCAGGCGGCCTGTTCCGCCGGCGTCGGGGTGCGGTTGCCCGGCGGCCGCCAGAAGACGGTGTTGGTGATGAACACCCGCCCCTCCAGCCCCGCTTCGGCCAGCATCCGGTCCAGCAGCCGCCCCGCCTTGCCGACGAAGGGCTGGCCGCGCTCGTCCTCCTCGCCCCCGGGGCCTTCGCCGACGATCAGCACCTCGGCCTCGGGATTGCCGCGCGCGAACACCGATTGCCGCGCGCCCAGCCCGCGCAGGGGGCAGCCCTCGAAGGCCGCAATCGCCTCGGCCAGCGCCTCCAGCGTCTCCGCGCCGGCCGCCAGCCGTCGCGCCTCGGCGATCGCGTCCGACGCGTCGACCACCGGCGTCACCGCCGCCGTCGCCCTGGCCACCGCCTTCAGCGCCGGCGTCGGCTCGACATGGGTGCAGTCGACTGGCGCCTCGCCATAGCAGGCGTCGACCCCCGCATCGCGCCAGAAGGCGAGCAGGCTCTCTGCGGCGGCGGTGTCGAGGGGCTGGACGGACATGGCTCGGCGACAGGGATAGTCCTTGACCGCCCTCGCGTCACGTTCCGATAAGGCGCATACAACCGACCACACCGACGTGAGGGAATTCAGGGGCATGGCCGAACAAGCGATCGAGGGCGGCGCGGCGAACGCGTGGCAGGAAGCCGTCATCGACAAGCTCCCCCCGCTGGAGGCCCTGGCCGGCGTCGAGCGCGAGGTCATGGAGTACGACGTGGTCGTCGTCGGCGGCGGCCCCGCCGGCCTTGCCGCCGCCATCCGCCTCAAGCAGCGCGCGGAGAAGGACGGCAAGGAGATCTCCGTCGCCGTGCTGGAGAAGTCGGCCGAGATCGGCGGCCACATCCTGTCGGGCGCCGTCATCGACCCGAAGGCCCTGACCGAACTGTTCCCCGACTGGAAGGAACGCGGCGCCCCGCTGGAGACGCCGGTGACGAAGGACCGCTTCCTCGTCCTCGGCCCGCAGGGGGAGGCGTCGCTGCCGATGTTCCTGCTGCCGCTGATGATGCACAATGACGGCTGCTACATCGCCTCGCTGGGCAACCTGTGCCGCTGGCTGGGCGAGCAGGCCGAGGCCCTGGGCGTCGAGGTCTATCCCGGCATGGCGGCCAGCCACGTGGTCTGGGACGAGCCGACCGGTCGGGTGAAGGGCGTCGTCGCCGGCGTCTTCGGCGTCGACCGCGAGGGCAAGCCGACCGGCGACTTCCAGCCCGGCATCGAGCTGCATGGCAAGTACGTCTTCATCGCCGAGGGCGTCCGCGGCTCGCTGGCCAAGACCATCATGGCTCGCCACAACCTGTGCGACAAAGCCGAGCCGCAGAAGTTCGGCATCGGCGTCAAGGAGCTATGGCAGGTCCCGGCCGAGAAGCACCAGCCCGGCCTGGCCCAGCACACCACCGGCTGGCCGCTCGACGAGAACACCGGCGGCGGCAGCTTCATGTACCATTTCGGCGACCGCTACGTGGCCGTCGGCTACGTCGTGCACCTGAACTACAAGAACCCCTTCCTGTCGCCGTTCGACGAGTTCCAGCGCTTCAAGCACCACCCGTCGATCGCCGAACACCTCGAGGGCGGCACGCGCATCTCCTACGGCGCCCGGGCCATCACCGAGGGCGGCTTCCAGTCGGTGCCGAAGCTGGCCTTCCCCGGCGGGGCCCTGATCGGCTGCTCGGCCGGTTTCGTGAACGTGCCGCGCATCAAGGGCAGCCACAACGCCATGAAGACTGGCATGCTGGCCGCCGACGCCGCCTTCGAGGCGCTGGCCGCAGGGCGCGCCAGCGACGAACTCGTCGAGTACCAGTCGGCCTACGAGAACAGCTGGGTCCACAGGGAGCTGAAGCGCGTCCGCAACGCCAAGCCGCTGCTGTCGAAATTCGGCACCACCCTCGGCGGCGCGCTCGGCCTGTTCGACATGTGGTTCCAGACCCTGTTCGGTGGCGTCTCCCTCTTCGGCACCATGAAGCACGGCAAGACCGACGCCGCCTCGACGGAGCCCGCGTCGAAGCACAGTCCCATCGCCTATCCGAAGCCGGACGGGAAGCTCAGCTTCGACAAGCTGTCCTCCGTCTTCATCTCCAACACCAACCACGCCGAGGACCAGCCCGCCCACCTCAAGCTGCTCGACCCCTCCGTGCCGATCCGCGTCAACCTGCCGGAATACGGCGAGCCGGCGCGGCTCTACTGCCCGGCCGGGGTCTATGAGGTCGTCTACGGCGACGAGGCGGCGAAGAGCGATCCGCGCTTCGTCATCAACGCCCAGAACTGCGTCCACTGCAAAACCTGCGACATCAAGGATCCGTCGCAGAACATCGTCTGGACCACGCCTGAGGGCGGCGGCGGGCCGAACTATCCGAATATGTGACGCAGGGCAGGCGAGGGGCCTTGCCGCCGCCGCATAATCCGGGGAGGCTCCGGCCATGCGCCCGACCTCCCTTCGCCTGCTCCTTTCCGGCTGCGCCCTGCTGGCCTTCGCGGCGCCCGTCGCCGCCCAGGACGCGCCGGTCGTCGTCGATCCGCCGCTGAGGGGGCCGGTGGAGGTTCCGGCGCCGGACGAGACCATGCCGCCCGATTCCGCGCCCCCGCCGGATGTCTCTGAACCCGCGCCTGTCGAGGAACCCGCGACGCCGCCCATTCCCGCGGTCTGGTCCCCCGCGCCCTTCACCGCCGACGGCCGCTCCGCCTACGGCCTCTATCTGTCCGGCCGCGTCGCCACCCATCGGGGCGAGCAGGCGGCCGGCGCCGAGCTGCTGGCCCTCAGCCAGTCCCTGACCCCGGAACAGCCCCGCCTCGGCGGCGAAGCCTTCCTCGCCAGCCTGTTCTCGGGCGACCTCGACGCCGTCGTGCGCCTGTCGCCCTTCGTCGCCGACACCCCCCTGTTCGCCGGGGCCGGCCGTCTGGCCCGCGTGGTTCAGTCCCTGCGCGACGGCCGCGGCTCCGAGGCCCTGGCCCTCATGCAGGGTGAGCCGTTCGGCGACCCCTACGGCCCCGTCTCCAGCTATCTGCTCCCCGCCGCGGCCGCCGCGGGGAACGACTGGGAGACCGCGCTCAGGCCGGTGGAGGCGCCGACCTCCAACACCGCGGGCCTGATCTTGCGCGACCAGCGCGCCCAGCTCCTGGAGCTCCGCGGCCGTTTCGACGAGGCCGAGGCCGAGTACCGGACCCTGCTGGAGGCAGCCGACGGCGCCCGCCTGTTCCGCGTCCACTACGGCGCCTTCCTTGAGCGCCGCGGCCGTCGCGACGACGCCCTCGATGTCTACGCCCAGGCCCTCGCCGGCGACGATCCCGACCCCCGCGCCCTGGCCGCCGGCCGCCGCATGCGCCGTGGCCCCGGCGCGCCCGCCGTCCCGACCGTGCAGCAGATCGCCGCCGACGCCCTCGCCTTCGCGGCCATGGAGACCAGCCAGGTCGACATTCACGAACTGTCGGCCATCTACCTCCAGTTCGCCTCGGCCCTGCACCCCGACGACACCCTGACCCTGCGGCTGGCCGAGAGCCTCGATGAGGCGCATCAGGACGAGGCCGCCCGCGACGCCTTCGCCCGCGTCGGCCCGTCCAACCCCATCGTCTACGCCGGCGCCCAGCTCGGTCTCGCCGTCAGTTTGGCGGAGGCCGATCAGCACGAGGAGGCGCTCGCAGCCTTCCTCCGCGCCGACGCCGCCGCGCCCGACCAGGTCGTCGTCTCGCGCCTGCTCGCCAACCAGTACCTCACCCTCGAACGCTACGAGGACGCCCTCGCCGTGCTCAACCGGCCGAGCGTGAACACCGCCGACCAGTCGGCCGAGGTCCGTTACGACCGCGGCCGCACCCTCGAGCGGCTCGGCCGGATCGAGGAGGCCGAGGCCGAACTGTGGACCGCCCTGCAGATGGCGCCCGACAACCCCGTCCTGCTCAACCACCTCGGCTACCTCTGGATCGACAGCGGCCGGCGGGTGGAGCAGGGGGCCGAGATGATCGCCCGCGCCTTCGCCGCCGATCCGCGCAACGCCAACATCCAGGACTCCCTCGGCTGGGCCCAGTACCGTCGCGGCCAGTACGAGACCGCGGTCGAGACCCTTGAGCAGGCCCTCGCCAAACAGCCCGCCAACGCCGAGATCAGCGACCACCTCGGCGACGCCTACTGGCAGGTCGGCCGTCATCGCGAGGCCGGCTGGCAGTGGAGCCGCGTGCTCACCCTTGAGCCCGGGCCCGAGCGCCGCGCCGAGGTCGAACAGAAGCTGCTGCGCGGCCTGCCGACCCAGCCGGTGACCGGCAGCCAGCCCTGAGCATGGCCGCCCCCACGGCCCTCGCCCCGGCCAAGGTCAACCTCTTCCTCCACGTCGGCCCGGTCGAGGCCGACGGCTACCACCCGCTGGCCAGCCTGGTGGCCTTCGCCGACGTCGGCGACCGGGTGGCCGTCGCCCCCGCCGACCGCCTGTCGCTGACCGTCGAGGGGCCCTTCGCCGCCGGACTGGGCGGAGACGACAACCTGATCCTCCGCGCCCTGCGCGCCTTCGGCGAAGCCGCCGGTCTCGGCGAACCTTGCCTCGCCGTCACGCTCGACAAGCAGTTGCCGATCGCCGCAGGCCTCGGCGGGGGCTCCTCCGACGCCGGCGCCGCCCTCAAGCTGGCCCGCGACCTCCTCGCGCCGCATCTGGACGACGCGGCGTTGGCGGGCATCGCCGCCGGCGTCGGCGCCGACGGCCCCATGTGCCTGCACGCCCGC
>JAEYUE010000199.1 GCA_023433655.1 Pseudomonadota bacterium
CCAGCTCGGCCTGCTCCGCCAGCGCCCGCGCGGCGTGGGCCAGGGCGCGCTTGAAGATTTCGGCGGGGGTTTCGGCGGCGGCCATGGCGTCCGGTCGGCCTTTCGCCGTCAGTGCGCCTCGGGCGGGCGCGCGGCGGGGCTGGCGTATTCGCTTTCGGGCTTCGGGCGGGCCGACAGCACGAAGCGCCGGTCGCAGTAGCCGCACTCGACGAAATCGTCCTCGCCCATGTCCATATAGACCAGCGGATGGCCGAGGGCGCCGCCGCCGCCGTCGCAGGCCACGCGCTTGGTCGAGACCACGATCTCTTCCGGCGGCGGGATGAGGGCGTCAGGGTGGCGGGGCGGCATGATCGACCTGTGCTTTGGGGAGGGCGCGTCGGCCGACTCCCTAGGCGGGCCGGGCCGCGCCGTCAAACCGCGCGGGCGCCGCGGCGGAAGATGCGGTCGAACAGCGCCTTGCGCCGCTTGAAGATCGTCCAGCCCAGACAGCCGGCCGCGACCCATAGACCGACCTCGCCGATCACCGCCACCGGCCCGCCGTAGATCAGCGTCTCGCGCAGCTCCAGATGCCCCAGCTTGTAGGCGACCATGATGGCTGCGAACCCGCCGTAGCCCAGCAGGCAGACGCCGAAGGCGGTCCACCCGACGATTTTGGTCCGGGACATCCTCATATGCTCCGTCAAGCGTCCTGTTCAGAATGACAAGGAAACTAGACAGTACCGAACGTCCTGTCAAGGAGCTTTGACAAGGTGCGCAGCACCCTTGTCATTGCCGCGGCTTCGCGCCGCCCCTACCTAGGCGAACCGCTCCGCTGAAGGCCGCCGATGACTGTCCACGACCCGCTCCCCGTCAACGCCATCGAGGTGCGCGGGCTCGAGAAGACCTACGCCGGCTCGAAGAAGGCGCCGCCCAAAACCGCCCTGCGCGGCGTCGACCTGGTCATCCCGCGCGGCTCCATGTTCGGCCTGCTGGGCCCCAACGGCGCGGGCAAGTCGACCCTGATCAACATCCTCGCCGGGGTGGTGAACAAGACCGGCGGCACGGTCTCGATCTGGGGCCGCGACATCGACAGACAGCCGCGCGACGCCCGCGCCGCCCTCGGCGTCGTGCCGCAGGAGATCGTCGCCGACGTCTTCTTCACCCCGCGGGAATCGCTGGAGGTGCAGGCCGGCTTCTACGGCGTCCCCGCCCACGAGCGCCGCTCCGACGAACTGCTCGCCGCCCTGGGCCTTTCGGACAAGGCCCACGCCTATGTCCGCGCCCTGTCCGGCGGCATGAAGCGCCGGCTGATGGTGGCCAAGGCCCTGGTGCACAATCCGCCGATCCTGATCCTCGACGAGCCGACCGCCGGGGTCGACGTCGAGCTGCGCCGCCAGCTCTGGGACTACGTCCGCCGCATCAACGCCGAGGGCGTCACCATCCTGCTGACCACCCATTATCTCGAAGAGGCCCAGGAACTCTGCGACACCATCGCCATCATGAACCGGGGCCAGGTCGTCGCCTGCGAGCCGACGCCCCAGCTGCTGCGCCGTCTCGACACCCGCAATGTCGTGGTCACGCCCGAGGGCGAACTGGACGGCGTCCCGGACCTGCCGGGCTTCGAGGTCACGCCGCGGGCCAACGGCGCCTTCTCCGTCCACTATCGCAAGGGCCAGTCGTCGGTTGAGCAGGTTCTCGCCGCCGTCCGCGCCGCCGGCGTCACCATCGCCGACATCGCCACCGAGGATCCCGATCTGGAAGACGTCTTCCTGGCGCTCACCTATGGCGACGCGACGCAGGTGGATCCGACCAAGGACTAGGGATCAGGCAGCAGGCAGCAGGAAGAAGCCCGTCGCCGGCTTTCACGCACGATGTCCCTGCTGCCTGCTGCGCGCCGCCTCAAACAACCATCACCGTCCCGATCAGCAGCCGCGCCCCGCGGCGGCCCAGCGTGCGGTCCGTGGCCGCCTGCAGCTGGCCCACCAGCCGCTCGATGTCCGGCGGCGTTCCCGGCAGCAGGGCGTTGGCCGCCTGCTGGACCACGGCCGCATAGGCCGCCCTCAGCCGGGGCTGCGACTGCGCCACGCGCGTCCGCAGGGCCGTGTCCGGGGTATCCAGTCCGGTTTCGACCGTCATCACCCCGCGCCCGCCCCCGGGGCGACGGACATTGGCGGTGATGGTCGGCAGTCTCAGATAGCTGGGCTGCGGCGCGCCGCCCCCGCCGCCGGTTTTTCGGGCGGCGTCCTTCAGTCCGATCAGGGTCCGGCGGTGCATGCCGCGACGCTAGCCGCCGCCGCTTAAGGCGCGGTTACGCCGCCGCCGGCGGCGGGGATCAGGGCCGCGAAGCGAGCAGCCGCCTCGGCCGCCTCGTACCGCTCCAGCACCCGGCCGTCTTCGGCGGCGAGAGCCATGATCAGATCGCCCTCTCCCGGGCCGCAGGACCCGGGCGTCGCCGACCGCGCCCGCACCAGCACGCGCCGCCCGTCGCGGCTCCATCCCAGCCCCGACAGCTCAGGATCGGACCCGTCGTCGGCGCACCCGGCGTGGGTCCGATAGGCGGCGACGGCTTGGCCGCGAGCTTCCGACAATTCCGCAGGCGCGCCGTTTTCCGGCGTGCGGAACAGCCGGAACCTGCTGGTCTCGCCCGGACCCCGGCTCTCCGAAATGAAGAAGCCCCGTCCGTCGGGCGCCCACGCGGCCGCGGCGGGCAGGCTGGCGACGGCGACCTCCTCCTGGCGCAGCCACCCGGCGCTCAGGCGCACGCGGGCCTTTCCGTCGGCTCCCGGCTCGAAGATCAGCGTCCGGGTGCTGTCCGGCGAGGGCGCCCGCGTCGTGGCGCAGCAGTTGATGGCGGCAATGTCCGCCGTCCAGTTGTCGGTCGTCGCGTCGTCGCCCTGACTGCAGCCGGCCAGCGCCAGTGCTCCCGCCACCACCGCCAGCCGCAGCCTCACGCCGCCGCCCCTGCGGCCGCCGGCTCCATCGGCTTCAGGTCGAGCAGGGCGAACAGTTGCGCGTCCTCGTCCTGCTCCGGGTTCGGGGTGGTCAGCAGCTTGCCGCCGACGAAGATCGAGTTGGCGCCCGCGAGGAAGCACAGCGCCTGCATCTCGGGGCTCATCGTCTCGCGTCCCGCCGACAGCCGCACCATGGCCTTGGGACAAACCAGCCGCGCCACCGCCACGGTGCGCACGAACTCGATCGGGTCGATCTCGCCCTCGCGCTTCACCCGGTCGCCCAGCGGCGTGCCCGTCACCGGCGCCAGCGCATTGACGGGCAGGCTGTCGGGATGCTCCGGCAGGGTGGCCAGGGCATGCAGCAGGCCGGCCCGGTCGCGTCGGCGCTCGCCCATGCCGACGATGCCGCCGCAGCAGGTGCTCATCCCCGCCGCGCGCACATGGGCCAGCGTATCCAGCCGGTCCTGATAGGTCCGCGTGGTCACCACCTCGGCATAGTATTCCGGGCCGGTGTCCAGGTTGTGGTTGTAGTAATCCAGCCCCGCCGCCTTCAGCTGCCGCGCCTGATCCGCGGTCAGCATGCCCAGGGTGGCGCAGGTCTCCAGCCCCAGCGCCTTCACCCCGGCGATCATGCTCGCCAGCTTCGGCGTGTCGCGATCCTTCAGCTCGCGCCAGGCCGCGCCCATGCAGAAGCGCGACGCGCCCCCGGCCTTCGCGGCCATCGCCTCGGCGATCACCGCCCGGGCGTCCATCAGCTTCTCCGCCTTCAGCCCGGTGTCGAAGCTGGCCGACTGGCTGCAGTAACCGCAGTTCTCGGCGCAGCCGCCGGTCTTCACCGACAGCAGCTGGCTCTTCTGCACCTCGGACGGATCAAACCAGCGCCGGTGCACCGTCGCCGCCTCGTAGACCAGTTCCATGAACGGCCGGGCGAACAGGGCCTCGACCTCCTCGAGGGTCCAGTCGTGGCGAGGCAGGGAAGGGTCGCGGGTCATGCCGCCTCCCTGACGCAGGCGCGGCCGACGGGCAACCCCCTCACACGTCCATGATGATCTCGCCGCGCTTCAGGTCGATCACCACCCGCTGGAACACGCCCAGCACGTCGACCCCCATCAGCATGGCCGGCGTGTCCGCCAGGCCGAGCAGGCGGAAGATGTGGAAGTCGCCCATCAGCACCGCCAGCCGGTCCAGCACCAGCTCGTCGAAATGCACCGCCGACACCACCATGGCCTGGGCCATCGCCGCCCGCCCCGTCGGGGACTGCACCAGCGCCTCGCCCGTCGAGGCGTTGCGGCTCTGGAACGGCCGGGCCCCCGCCGCCGCCGCCAGGGCCGGATTGATCAGCGTCACCTGCGCCCCGGTGTCGACCACCGCCTGCACGGCGTGGCCGCGCACCAGGGCGTCGACCACCATCAACTGCGACCCGCCGCCCGCCGGCGGCTGGAAGCGCACCCGCGGCCGCACCACCCCCAGGAACTGGTCCGGATCGGGCCGCGACCGGTTGATCGACGACCGCCCGGCGCCCCGGAAGCGCATGACCAGCCGCTGCTCCGCGAGCAGGTCCAGTCCGAGCAGGCCGTCCAGTCCGATCAGGCCCGGGCGGGTCCCCACCGCGAGGCGCGCGCCGCCGACCGACAACGACCCGCTCGCCAGCGTCCGCGCTCGGACAGCCGGCACCCGCTCCAGGCCGATCACCGTGTGCATGTCCAGCTGGCCCGCCGACTCCATCCCCAGCCGCTCGACAAGGTCGTCGGCCACGACCGAGGCGCTGGCGGCCGTATCGACCGCGAACTGGAACGGCCCCTGGCCGTCGATGAATACGGGCACGGTCGAGCGCCGCACGCGATCGGTGGTCTCGTCGGCGCGGAACTCGTCGACCTGCGCCTCCTGGCCGCGCGCCGCGCCGGCCATGCCGTGCGCCGCCAGCGTCGCCAATACGGCGCCGCCCAGCTTGCGGCGACTGAGTCCGTCTGCCGTCATCACGCTCCTCCCGGTGCGCATGCTGTCACGGAAACCGGCGTCCGGCGAGCCGCGGTCGCCGATTCTGTCGGAAGCTTCATATAAGGATATCCTTATACGTTCATTGCCCGCCGGCGGCGGGCGGGCTATAGGCGGCGCCGACTTCCCAGCCGCCCCGATCTCCAGAGGCCTTCATGACCGACTACATCGTCCGCGACATCTCCCTGGCCGGCTACGGCGAGAAGGAGATCGCCATCGCCGAGACCGAGATGCCCGGCCTGATGGCCCTGCGCGCGGAGTACGGCGCCGCCAGACCGCTCAAGGGCGCGCGCATCGCCGGCTCGCTGCACATGACAATCCAGACCGCCGTGCTGATCCAGACCCTGGAAGCCCTCGGCGCCGAGGTCCGCTGGGCCTCCTGCAACATCTTCTCCACCCAGGACCACGCCGCCGCGGCCATCGCCGCCGCCGGCACCCCGGTCTTCGCCACCAAGGGCGAGACTCTCGAGGAGTACTGGGATTACGCCCACAAGATCTTCGAATGGGCCGACGGCGGCTATCCGAACCTGATCCTCGACGACGGCGGCGACGCCACCCTGCTGTGCGTGCTCGGGCCCAAGGCCGAGAAGGACGCCTCGGTCCTCGACAATCCGCAGAACGAGGAGGAGGAGGCCCTCTTCTCGGTGATGAAGCGGTATCTGAAGGAGAAGCCCGGCTTCTACTCGGCCATCCGCGACGCCATCGGCGGCGTCTCGGAGGAGACCACCACCGGCGTCCACCGCCTGTACCAGATGGCCGAGCGCGGCGAGCTGC
>JAEYUE010000329.1 GCA_023433655.1 Pseudomonadota bacterium
TCGCGCGCGGTTCCGCCTTCGGCCTCGAAGTCGACGCTGGCCCCGACCGAGGCGGGCCGCTCGCCCCGCCATTCGGCGGTCTCGTAGCGATAGCGCTTGCCGTCGTCGCCGGTGATGGCGCCCGCCAAGTCGCCCGCGGCGACGCCCAGAATCTTGCCTTTCATGGTTTCTCCCTCCCTGCTGCCTTCACGCCGTCGCCGGCGATGCGGTGAATTCGGCGAAGACCTCCTCCACCAGGCGGACGTTCTTCTTCGCGCGCGCCGCGACCCACCAGCCCATCGCCATGAGGGCCAGCCCCGCCGGTATTCCGATGATCGTCAGGCAGACCAGCACACCGCAGGCGGCCAGACCCCAGCCGTTCCTGACGGCCGACTTCGAGGACTTGAGCAGCGACGCCTTGGCCGCAGCCAGCACGTCGGGGTCGGTCGATCCGACACGCTTGAATTCACCCACGGCGGTGGTGCGTTCGATCCTGTTCGGGAAAAGCGGATGTTCCATCGCTCCTCGGCCCTCTTCGTTCCGGCGCGCCAAATCGCGCTCGTGGGGTCGAGGATGACAAGGCGGCGGGCCGGGGTCCTGAAGCCGATCCAAAGAAGTTCTGAAGTCGCATCCCTGTGCTCGGCGAGCGTTGCCATGCGGCGCTTCCGCCGCCTAGTTTGGTGCAATGCAGTGACGTTTCCGGGCGGGGCAAGATGACGAACGGCGGTTCTGGACCGCGCCGCAGACGGCGCAGGTGGCGGTTCGCGGACGCCGTGTTCGACGAGGCCGCATGGAGCCTGTCGGTCGCTGGTCGGCCCGTGGAACTGGAGGGCAAGCCGCTTCAGGTTCTGCACGAACTTCTGCTCAGCGCCGGCGAGGTGGTCACCAAGGCCGAGCTGTTCGACGCCGTCTGGCCGGGCGTGCATGTAGTGGAGGCGTCCCTCACCACGGCCGTGTCCAAGCTGCGCGGAGCCCTGGGCGAGGGCGGGGTCGACATCGTCCAGACCGTGCCCCGGATAGGCTACCGCCTGGCGGCACCCGTCGAGATCGAGCAACTGTCGACCCCGCTGGCGCCGCGCTTCGCCTTCGCGCCGGGCGACCCGGTCCCGGGACGTCCGCAATGGGTGCTCGAAGAGGCCTTGGGCGACAGCGGGGCGGGGGACGTCTGGCGGGCCCGCCATCGCAAGGTCGATGAAACCCGCGTCTTCAAATTCGCCGACGCGCCGGACCGCTTGCGCAGCTTGCGCCGCGAGGTCGCCCTGTTTCGGCTGATGCGCAACGTGCTGGGCGAACGGCGCCCCTGCGTGGATGTTCTTGAATGGAATTTCGACGCGGCGCCCTACTTCATCGAGGCGGTGGACGCGGGTCAGGACATGCGCGCCTGGGCCGGCGCTCTGGAGGGCGGACTGGACGGGCTGCCGCTGGAGCGCCGCATCGCCCTCGTCGCCGAGCTGGCGCGCGCAGTGGCGGCCGCGCACGGGGCCGGGGTGCTGCACAAGGACCTGAAGCCGGCCAATGTGCTGATCGAAACGCGCCCGGACGCGCCTCCGGTTGTCCGCTTGGCCGACTTCGGCAGCGGCTGGCTGCTCGACCAGGACGCGCTGGACCTGCACGGCATCTCGGGCGGGCTTCCCGCGGGCGAGGACGAAGCCTCGACCCGCTCGGACACAGCCGCCTATCGCGCGCCCGAGGTGGCGTCGGGCGCCGCGCCCGGGATGGCCGCGGACATCTACGCTCTGGGACTGATCCTCTATCAGATGACCGTGGGGGATCTGGATCGGCCGCTCGCCGCCGGCTGGGAAAGGGATGTCGCCGATCCCTTGTTGCGTGAGGACATCGCCCAGGCCGCCGCCGGCGATCCGGTCCATCGTCTGGAATCGGCCGCCCTACTGGCCGAACGGCTCGAGACGCTGGAGGAACGGCGCGAGGCGCGTGCCGCAGCCGAGGCGGAGGCGGAACGACGCGAGGCGGAAAGACGCCGCGAGGAAGCGCGCGCCACCCGACGCCCCTGGATCCGACTGGCGATTGGGCTCGGGGCCGCCGGCCTTGTGGCGACATCGATGGCCGCATTTATCGCGGTCAACCAGAGGAACGAGGCCCGGGCCCAGACTGCGGCGGCCGAGGCCAGCTACGCCTTCCTGGTCGACGACCTGCTGGGGCAGGCCAATCCTCTCTCCGGCTCAGCCGCCGAGGAGACGCTGGCGGCCGCCGCCCTGCGCGCCCGCTCGACCGTCGACGCCCGCTTCGCCCGGCAGCCCGAGGTGGCCGCCGGCCTGCACCTTTCGTTGGCCACCGCCTTCGTCCAGCGGGGACAGTACGACGAGGCGCGGCGTTCGTTCGGTCTGGCCGCCGCCGCTTACGAGCGGGCGGGGTTGCAGGATTCCCCCGCCGCGGCGCGCGCCCGGCTGCTGCACGCCCGGGCGGAGGCGCTGTCGGCCCAGCCGGGCGGGCTGGCGGCGGCCAAGACCCTGACCGAAGCAGAGCGGCGTCGCCTGGGATCGGCCGCCGATAAGGGGATGCTGGGCTTCCATCTCGCCCAGGCGGAGGCGGTGATTGCCTTCTTCGAGGACCTTGACGCCTCCAGCGCGGCCTTCGCCCGCGCCCTCGCCATCGCCGAGACCCGACCGGCGGGCCTCTCCGATCGCGACATCCTGCTGGTCCGCCAGCAGCAGGCGGTGGTGCTGATGCGTCTGGGACGGCCCACCGAAGCCCTGCCCCTGGCTCAGCGGGTGGCGGCCGACTGGACGAAGAGCCTGGGCCCCGATCACGCCAATACGCTGATCGCCCGCCAGCACGTGGCCCAGGCCCGGCTGATGACCGGCGATCTGAAAGCCGCGCTGGTCGAGGGCGACGCCCTTCTGCCGGTGATGACCGAACGGTTCGGCCGCAACAGCCGCTACACCCTCGGCCTCCAGTCGACGCGTTACGAGGTTCTGGCCGGTCTCGGCCGATACGCCGAAGCGGCCGACGCGGCCGAGGCGGTGTGGAAGGGCGCCGAGATCAGCCAGGGGCCGAATGCGCACCAGACGCTCGGCGGGCTCAACGACCTGGGCGCCGTCCTGTGCCGGACCGACGAGCGACGCCAGGGCCTGCGCCATCTCGATCAGGCCTATCGCGACTCCCGCGAGGGGTTCGGCGACGACTATCCCCTGACCCATGTGATCCGCTTCTATCTCGGCGAGTGCCTGGTCCTGGACGGGCGATACAGTGAGGCCAAACAGTTGCTGACCCAGGTCGATCGCGAGCGCGTCGGCGGCCTGGTCGGCGACGCGGCCTGGGGCGTGATGCTCGACCTGGCCCTGGCCGAAATCGCCGCGGCCGAACATGACCAAGCCGCCCTGCGGCAGTTGCTGCCGCGTCTGAGCGATCTGACGGGACCCGACACGCCTCTCTTCGAGCGGCGCCGTCATGCAAGGCTGGTGGGGTCAGGATAGCGCCCGCCATGCGCATTCAGGCGAAAGACATCAGCTTCCAGACGCGCCGCTTTCAGGTCGGACCTCACAACCCTCGCGCCCGTCAGCGTCGTCTCCGGCGCGGAAGGCCGCAGAGCACCGAAAGGCGCCTCGGCATTCAGTGGACGACCTCACCGCGTCGTCGAGGTGGTCATGCCGACGCCGGGAGCCTCCGTCTTCCGTTTCGGCGCCAATTTCGCTTCTGACGCTGAAGGGCTGCTGCGGGAGTAGGATAGGAGTCGACAGGGAGGCGACCTCAATGGAGGTTGGCCATGCGCCAGTCTGACCTGTTCATCCAACCAAGGCGTCCGTGGAACGCCGGTCGTCTGATCGGCCCCAAGGCGCCGCTGAAGCCAAAGCACATCTGGGCCATTCGACAGCAGTTGAAGGTCGCGAGGAGAGTGCGCGACCTTGCGATGTTCAACTGCGCCTTGGACGCCAAGCTCCGGGCCTGTGACCTGGTTCGCCTCCGGGTCAGCGACGTGGCGCCCGGCGGCGCGCTCCGCCAGCGTTCGATCGTCATCCAGCAGAAGACCGGAAGGCCAGTGCCGTTCGAGATCACAGAGCCTGCGCGGGACGCCATCGCGGCTTGGCTGGAGATCCGCGGCCAACGGGACGATGACTGGCTGTTCCCGAGCCGCAGCCGGCCGGGCGAGCACATCGGCACCCGACAGTACGCCCGGCTCGTCGATCGGTGGGTCCGGATGATCGACCTGGAACCGCAGGGCTACGGGACCCACAGCCTCAGGCGCACGAAGGTAGCTCTCGTCTACAAGAAGACCGGCAATCTCCGCGCCTGCCAGCTCCTCCTCGGCCACAGAAAGCTGGAGAGCACCGTCAGGTATCTCGGTATCGAGGTGGACGACGCTTTGGAGATGTCGGAACAGATTGACTTGTGAGCCAAGGCCGGATCCGCAAGCGGGCCCGGCTGTTGTCCGCAATGGGTCAAGCGGACCTCAAGCCTCCGTCACCTGAATGTCTGCTTTCTGGAACCAAGCCGAAGTCCGCTCCTGGCGCAAAAGCGATGGGTGCCCACCCCCGACTGGTACCCTTATGCGAGCAAGGAAGCCCGGCAACGGCATTCGGCTTCAGAGGTTGTCGAAGTAGCCCGGTGGCCCGCGAAGCCAGGGCT